>DDAT01000007.1:0-8116 GCA_002332985.1 Acinetobacter lwoffii
GCCATTGGCGACGATATTCAGCTCCATGTTTCTTGCGTTTCCATTCGCCCTCACCTAGAAACTTCATGCCTGTAGAGTCTACGAGTAGATGCAGCCCATCGCTACTTTTTTGGTAGCTGATTGCAATATCAATATGCTTTTGTCTTCTACAAAGCGTACTGTAATCTGGTGCGGTCCAATTTAATCCGCAAAGTTTAATCAGACTTTGCACAAAGCCAGTGACCATACGTAAAGATAGACGGAATAAGGATTTAATCATTAAGCAGCATTGGATAGCTGCGTCGGAGTAGGTTTGATTTCGCCCTTGTTTGCCTTTTGATGGAGCATACCATTGCGTAGCAGGATCAAACCAAATGGCAATATTTCCGCGACTCATGAGTGCTCGGTTATATGCGGGCCAATTGGTTGTGCGGTAGATTTTGTGTGTAGGCTTCTTCATTTGAAAATTATATCGCTGAAAAAGCCTTTACAGATAGGTTTGTGCAACAAAGCCGTTAGATAATGCAAAAGGTACTTATAGCTTTGTTGCAGCAACAATGTTTTCTATACCTTTTGTGGAATTAGGTGCATTAATTGGAGCATTTTTCTATTTTGATGGAAAGCTACCTACTGGTATGTGGTTTATTTCTATTCCCTTCATTACTTTAATTTTAATTACGTTATATCTTTTAAAAATTTCTTTACAAGACAAAAGAGCAGTCCAATCTCAAATGATGCAGCTAGAACTTCGCATGGCACTGTGTCAGTTCATCCATAACTATGCTGAAGATTCAGAAAAACTGCATAAGAAAAATGCAGCAGGCTTTGAGAAATTTGAAAATATTATCTTTTCACCGCTAGTTTCATCTGATGACAAGATTCCAACCACCTTTGATGGAATGGAGCAACTTGCCAAATTAGTGAGTGAATTTAGAAAGTAATCCAAACTTTCCGCTATCGGCGAGTATCCTATTTTTAATTAGTCAGCGCTTTTACTAAGGCATAGAATTAATTTACTTTTGAGGTAATAGCGATCAGTAGATGGCATTCAGCTGGATTTTCTTCACTTTAATGGCTGCATTTATGCAGGCTTGGCGTAACGCCTTTCAAAAACAGCTTAGTACCACGGTGGATGTGTGGGGAGTCACCCTGGCACGCTTTATTTTTGGCTTGCCATTTGCTGTGCTGTACCTGAGCAGCCTGTATTATTTCAAGCCGGTTGAAAGTGTGGCTCACTTCACCCCAAAGTTTTGGATCTATGTAGTAATTGCGGGTTGCAGTCAGATTTTAGCTACGGCACTGATGGTGCAACTGTTCAAGCAAAAAAATTATGCCGTTGGAGTGGGGTTGGCGAAAAGCGAAGCCATTTTAGCCGCCATTATCGGCGTGACCTTTTTAGCGGATCATTTGTCATTCCTGGCGTGGATTGGTGTGGCACTAGGCGGATATGCGGTATTTTTATTGAGTAAAGACCAACAGGTCAGTGGGTTTTCAGCCAGAACACTGGCTATTGGCATCGGAAGCGGTTTAAGTTTTGCCATTACCTCACTACTGGTACGCGAAGCCAGTTTAGAATTAACCACTTTACCAACCTTGCATCGTGCGGCCTGGGTGTTGTTAATGGTGATCAGTTTTCAGTGCCTGAGTATGCTGCTTTATCTAAGCCTATTCAGCCGCCAGACTTTAGTGGCCATGTGGCAGCGTCTGGGCTTAACTTTTAAAGTGAGTGTGTGCAGTTTTATGGCATCACTAGGCTGGTTTACTGCCATGAGCATGATGAGTGTGCCGGTCGTGAAAACCGTAGGACAAATTGAGATTCTGTTTAGTATGCTGATTTCGGCATATTTCTTTAAAGAAAAACTGGCACGTACCGAGCATTGGGGTCTGGGCTTAGTAGTGATTGCAGCGATTTTAGTGATCTGGGCCTGATGTAGAACCAGTTTTTTAAATCTAAGCATAAAAAAGCCACTGATCAACAGTGGCTTTTTCTTTGCCTCTAGTATTTAAGCTGCAATAAATTTCTGAACTGCCTGATTAAAGGCTTCTGGTTGCTCCACATTGGAAATGTGCGAGGCATTGATTTCAAACAGCTGGCTTTGTGAAATTTCAGCTTGCATGGCTTGACCATCTGCAACTGTCGTCACCGGGTCTTGCTGACCGGCCACAATCAGTACCGGCACTGAAATCGTTTTGATCTGTTCACGTAAATCCGCCTTAGCCAAAGCTTCGCAACAACTTGCATAACCTTCCGGGCTGCCAGCTCCAAGGTCGTTTGAAAGTTCTGCAACTATCGCTGCGTTGCTCTGGATAAAGGGATCGGTAAACCAACGTGCTGCTGCTGTCGATGCAATCGGCGCCAGACCTTGTTCACGTACCAGTGCGGCACGTTCCAGCCAGGCCTGTTCCTGACCGATCTTGGCAGCAGTATTGCAGATAATCACGTGGCTAAAACGTTCGGGCTTGTTGATTGCTAACCATTGACCGGTTAAACCACCCATTGAAATACCACAGAATGCAGCTTTTTCAATTTTTAAATGATCAAGTAAGTTTACAACATCCTGACCTAACTGTTCCAAGCTATACGGACCTTGCGGTGCAGATGAAGCCCCATGACCACGAGTGTCATAACACACAACAAAATAATCTTGCTGGAAAAATTTAATTTGTGGTTGCCACATGCTGAATTTGGTGCCTAGTGAGTTAGAAAAAACCAGGGCAGGTTTACTGGCATCACCAAAGGTCTGGTAATTGATCTGGGCATCGTTGGATGTAAATGTTGGCATTGAAATCCCTCCCGACCTCCCTTTCTTGCATTTGATTCAAAGCAGTACTTTGAATCTACATTCAGGGAGGAGGTTTATCTTTTTAATAGGTTGTTAGACGCGTTCAATAATCAAAGCGATGCCTTGACCGACACCAATACACATTGAACAAAGACCGTATTTACCACCGGTTTGTTCAAGCTGGTTGAGTGCAGTGGTCACTAAGCGTGCGCCAGATGCACCCAGTGGATGACCTAAAGCAATTGCACCGCCATTTGGATTGACTTTCTCTGAACCGTCTTCAATACCTAAGTCACGTGTACAAGCCAAAGCTTGTGCTGCAAAGGCTTCATTCAACTCGATCACGTCCATCTGTTCAATAGTCAAACCTGTTTGTGCCAACAGTTTCTTAATGGCAGGTGCTGGACCAAAGCCCATGATACGTGGTTCAACACCAACGACGGTTGAACCAATAATTTTGGCACGTGGTTTTAAGCCATGTTGAGCAATTGCTTCATCAGACGCGATCAACAGGGCAGCTGCACCATCGTTAATCCCTGAAGCATTACCCGCCGTTACCGTCCCCTCTGCTTTCACCACAGGCTTCAGTTTTGCCAGAGCTTCTGCAGTGGTAGATGCACGCGGATGTTCATCAGTATACACAACGATCGGCTCGCCTTTACGCTGCGGAATCACCACAGGAATGATTTCATTTTTATAGAAACCTTTGGCCTGCGCTGCTGCAGTACGTTGCTGGCTGGTCAGGGCAAACTTGTCCTGGTCTTCACGGTTGATGTTGAACTGTTCCGCCAGATTTTCAGCCGTTTGCGGCATGGTTTCTATGCCGTACATTTCTTTCAGTTTCGGATTGATAAAACGCCAGCCCATGGTGGTGTCTTCAATCTTCTGGCTACGGCCATACGCCGTTTCTGACTTGCCCATGACAAATGGCGCGCGTGACATGCTTTCTACACCACCAGCAATAATCAGATTCGCTTCACCGGCTTTAATCGCACGTGCAGCCATCGCGACTGCATCCATTGATGAACCACACAGGCGGTTTACGGTCGTTGCCGGTACCTGATAAGGCAGGCCTGCAAGCAGCGAAGACATACGACCGACGTTACGGTTGTCTTCACCGGCCTGGTTGGCACAGCCATAGATCACGTCATCGACCTGTTCCCAGTTCACCGATGGATTGCGTTCCATCAAAGCTTTAATTGGCAGCGCACCCAGGTCATCTGCACGGACAGGCGCGAGGCCACCAGCATAACGGCCGAATGGGGTACGGATGGCATCAATGATGTATGCGTTTTTCATATTTTTACTTTCCAAATCTTTGAATCCCTCCCAACCTCCCTTTACTAAAGGGAGGAGTAATCCCCTCAAGAAAAAAGGGTGAAAGTCCCTCCTTTAATAAAGGAGGGATTTAGGGAGGATTTATAAATTAGTTTTGAGTCGCATCAATCAGTTTGGCACCGGTTAATGACTGCAATTCTTCAAATGACAGACCTTCAACTTTCTCAATCACTTTCATGCCTTCAGGGGTGACATCAATCACGCATAGGTCGGTATAGATACGGTCGACACATTTCAGGCCTGTAGCCGGATAAGACAGTTCAGCCACAATTTTTGGCTCACCTTTTTTGGTCACATGATCTGTGGTAATAAAGACTTTCTTGGCACCCACAGCCAGATCCATCGCACCGCCGACTGCTGGAATTGCATCTGGAGCACCAGTATGCCAGTTAGCCAGATCGCCATTTTCAGCGACCTGGAATGCACCCAGTACAGCGATGTCTAAGTGACCGCCACGCATCATTGCGAAAGAATCGCCGTGATGGAAGAAAGAACCGCCTTCAAGTAAGGTCACGAATTCTTTACCAGCATTAATCAGTTCAGGATCGCGGTCTTCTTCAGCAGGAGGAGGACCGAAAGCCAGCAGGCCATTTTCAGAATGCAGGAAGACGTCTTTATCGCTTGGCAGGTAGCTGGAAATCTTGGTCGGTAAACCAATACCGAGGTTCACATAAGCGCCATCAGGAATGTCTTGTGCCACACGTTCAGCGATCTGGTCACGGGTCAGTTTGCTATAGCTCATTTCTTTTCTCCTAATCCGTGATTACTGTGCAGGTTTAACTTGAACAACGTGTTGAACAAAAATTCCCGGGGTGATAATGTGCTCTGGATCCAGTGCACCGAGTTCAACCACTTCAGAAACTTGAGCGATGGTCACATCTGCTGCCATGGCCATGATCGGGCCGAAGTTACGCGCAGATTTACGGTACACCAGATTGCCCCAACGATCGCCTTTAGAAGCTTTAATCAGGGCAAAGTCAGCTTTAATTGGATTTTCTAAAACGTAGTCTTTGCCTTCATAGTTCATGGTCGGTTTGCCTTCTGCCAGCAAAGTACCAAAACCGGTAGGGGTATAGATTGGACCTAGGCCCATACCAGCGGCCTGGATACGGCAAGCCAGATTACCTTGCGGTACCAGTTCCAGTTCAATTTTTCCTGCACGATAAAGCTCGTCGAATACCCACGAGTCAGACTGACGCGGGAAAGAGCAGATGATTTTACGGACAGCGCCAGCTTTAAGCAGTTTTGCTAAACCATAATCGCCATTACCGGCATTGTTGTTGACAATAATCAGGTCTTTAATGCCCAACTCGATCAGACCATCAATCAGTTCAGCAGGCTGACCCGCTGTACCGAAACCACCGATCATAATGGTAGAACCGTCCTTGATCTGGGAGAGTGCTTCTTTCAATGATAATGAACTTTTATCTATCATAATCTGGTCCTTACATATCCTAAACTGATGGATGTCTTTAAACTCGTTTTGAATCTGATGCTGTAACCGGAACTGCGTTACGGTTTTTCTGTGACAGCAGAAAATGCGCTACCAGGCCAATGCAAATTCCCCAAAAGACTGAACTCAGTCCCAAGAAATGCATGCCGGAAGCAGTCGCTAAAAAGGTGATCAGCGCTGCATCACGTTGCGACTCTTTGCCCATGGCCACGGAAATGTTGGTGGCAATCGCACCCAGTAATGCCAGTCCTGCCAAAGCGGCAATTAATTCCTTAGGCATCAGGCTAAACAGCATGACAATGCTGCCAGCAAATAAGCCGCCTAAAATGTAAAAAAGCCCATTTGCCACACCGGCGATATAACGCTTTTCTTTCAGTTCGTGGGCATCTTTACCCAGACATAAAGCAGCTGTGATCGAGGCCAATACGATGGTAATACCACCGACACAGGCCACTGCAAGCGAGGCAATACTGGTTGCACTGATAATCGGCTTGGCGGGCATGTCATAGCCACTGAGTTTGATAATCGCCATTCCAGGTAAAAACTGGCCAGACAGGCTGACCAGAATCAGGGGAAGAGTCAGATTCAGGGTTGAACTCCAGGTCCATTCCGGTGCAATAAATTGCGGAATCGCCAGACTGAAATCTGCCGTGACCGGGTTAATCTTGCCGAGTAGCATGCTTAAAACCACACCAGTAATCAGCACCCAGACCATGGCATAGCGTGGACTAAAACGCTTGGCCAGCAAAAATACCGCCAACATGCCAAAGACGATATAGGGCATGGTATCGGTCGCGGTAAACAACCCTAAACCAAACTGCAGTAAAATCCCCGCCATCATTCCGGCAGCGACTTCCTGGGGAATCCAGGACAGCAATTTGTCGAAATAACCGGTAATCCCAATGAAAAAAATCACCACGGCAGAGGTGATATAGGCAGCAACCGCTTCATTGAGCGAAATATCAGGAAACAGCGTGACTAATAAAGCCGTTCCGGGTGCAGACCAGGCGGTGACGACAGGTATTTTGTATTTAATCGATAAAAAGATACCTGCGAGTGCAGCACCAATAGAAATTCCCCAAATCCATGAAATCATCATGTCCGGGGAAACCTGGGCTTGCTGCGCCGCCTGGAAAAAAATGATCAGTGGCCCTGAATAGGAAATCAGCACTGCTAAGAATCCTGCAACAGTTGCTGAAATTGACCAATCATTTTTTAATGTCTGAAACAGGGTATTCATTGGTGATGTGCCTCCTTGCGTCTAACCATGAGCCTGTTAAAAATCGTGATGATCAGGACTAGCCTTGATCACCACCACCGACTGGTACCACGGTACCTGTCATATAAGATGATTCATCGGAAGCCAGGAATACAATCGCATTCACTTGCTCCTGAATCGTACCGTAGCGTCCCATAAACGTACGGTCAATGGTCTGATCAACCACTTGCTGCATCCATTCCTTTTCAGATTCAGTCAGTGGATTGGCATTGCGCGGTACTTTACGGGGTGGTGCTTCAGTGCCACCCGTTGCGATTGCATTGACACGGATACCATCTTTGGCATGTTCAAAGGCAAGGGAAGCGGTCAGGCCGTTCACACCACCTTTCGATGCTGAATATGGCACACGGTTAATCCCGCGTGTCGCAATAGAAGATACGTTTACAATGGTACCTTTCTGATTTTTAATCATTTCCGGAAGTACTGCACGGCAGCACCACAGCGTCGGGAACAACGAACGGTTCACTTCCTTGATAATTTCCTCTTCAGAAAATTCTTCGAAAGGTTTCATCCAGATCGCTCCACCCACGTTGTTGATTAACGCATCGACACGGCCATAGGTTTCTAGCGCTTTTTCAACGACTGACTGGGCACCAGCAAACGTTTCCAGATTGGCTTTCACGGTAATCGCATCACCGCCAGTCGCTTCAATTTCAGCCAGAACTTCTTCTACATAAGGGGAAAGGTCAGCCATGACGACTTGGGCGCCTTCGCTCGCCACTTGCAGCGCGACACCGCGACCGATGCCTTGAGCGGCACCGGTCACAATGACGACTTTATTTTCAAATCTTTGAAGATTAGACATTGAACAAATTCCCTCTATTAGTTGGCAGAGAATTTTTCAAACAGGAAGCTTGCCGGTTTAACGCCTTCAGCATCCAGCCAGCCGCGAACCGCTTCAACCATTGGTACAGGGCCACACAGGTAGATGTCTACGTCGCCGCCATTTAGCCATTCGTTTTCGATATGACCGGTCACATAGCCTTTACGCTCATGTGCAGATTCTGGGTTAGCAACCACTGTGCGGTATTCAAACCACGAGAATTTGTCTTGCAGTTCGTTCAGTTTTTCAATCGCTACCAGGTCAAAGTCATTGGTCACACCAAATACTAAACGCACTGGATGCTCTGAACCTTTTTCTTCCAGCACTTGCAGCATCGACATGAATGGTGCGATACCTGTACCACCCGCTAGCATCAAGACAGGGCGGGTCACAGGGCGCAGGTAGAAGCTACCAAATGGACCAGTAAAGGTCATTTTGTCACCAGCTTGGGCATTTTTGCT
>DDAT01000003.1:0-19629 GCA_002332985.1 Acinetobacter lwoffii
TTTACCATGGTCAACGTGACCGATTGTGCCCACGTTAACGTGTGGCTTATTACGTTCAAACTTAGCCTTAGCCATGTTAATCTTCCTCGTTTACGTCGAACACAATTCTGAGTAAAACCCAGCTCCGACATATCGTTTAAAAAAATCGAACACCAAATACTTGAAAAGCAGACTAAATAGCCTGCTTTTGGAATTTCTTTGCAACAAAGTTGCTAAACTGTAATCTGGAGCTCTTATCGAGATTTGAACTCGAGACCTCTCCCTTACCAAGGGAGTGCTCTACCACTGAGCTATAAGAGCAAATATTAGTACTTCAATGGAGCGGGAGACGAGGGTCGAACTCGCGACATGTAGCTTGGAAGGCTACCGCTCTACCAACTGAGCTACTCCCGCACGATGTTGGTACAAACCACTTATTGAAGTCTTAAAATTGGTGGTGAGGGAAGGATTCGAACCTTCGAAACTTTCGTAGCGGAGTTACAGTCCGCCCCCTTTGACCGCTCGGGAACCTCACCATTTTTTACACTTACATCAGTGCTGTTCTTTACTTCACACTACCAAACTTCTAAGATGGTGCCGGCACACGGATTCGAACTGTGGACCTACTGATTACAAGTCAGTTGCTCTACCAACTGAGCTATGCCGGCGTTCCTTAGTGTTTCGTACGTTTCGTATCGGAACGGTGTGCAGTTTAGCAAAACTCAGAATCCTTGCAAGTGTTTTTTTCAAAAAAAACGTCAAAAACTCATAAAATCAAACCATTTGATGATAATTCAACCGCTTTGATCACTGCGCGAGCTTTTATTTGGGTTTCATTCCACTCAGATTCAGGATTTGAGTCGGCAACCAGCCCTGCTCCGGCCTGCACATAGACCTTATTTTCACGAATGACACAGGTACGAATCGCAATCGACATGTCCATTTCGCCATGCCAGCCTAAATAACCAACAGCGCCACCGAAAATTCCACGTTTTACTGGCTCAACCTCGTCAATAATTTCCATGGCACGGATTTTTGGCGCGCCTGAAAGTGTGCCTGCGGGGAAAGTTGCCTTAAAAACATCCAGGGCATCAACATCATCACGTACTTCACCCTGCACATTAGAGACAATATGCATCACATGCGAATAACGTTCGATCACCATTTGATCAGTCACCTGCACTTTGCCAATTTTTGCGATGCGTCCCACGTCATTACGTCCCAAGTCAATCAGCATGACATGTTCGGCAATTTCTTTTTCATCGGACAATAAGTCTTGCTCAAGCGCCAGATCTTCTTCTTTGGTTTTGCCACGTGGACGGGTACCTGCAAGCGGTCGCACTGTGGCAATACCATTTTCCAGACGGGACAGAATTTCAGGAGAAGAGCCGACAATATGGAATGGCGTGTTGTTTTCCAAAGTCTGTCCTTGCACCAGGAACAGATACGGCGATGGATTGAGATGACGCAGTGCGCGATAGACCTGTAGCGGATCCCCATCGAAGTCAGACACCATCCGGTGCCCGGGTACGACCTGCATTACATCGCCGGCACGGATGTATTCTTTGACCTTTTCAACCGAGGCAATGAAGTTGTCATGTCCGGTGAGGGACTCGAAATGTGGCGGCGTATGTTTTTCAGCTTTAAGACTGATGGGCGTGGCCAGAATATTTTCTAATTCATTTAATTGTTCATGTGCTTTTTCATAAGAACCCGGGTCAGTGGCATCGGCATGTACAATCAGGAACAAAGTATCTTTTAAATTATCAAACACAATGACGGTTTTAGACAGCATCATCCAGATGTCGGGTAAACCGACCGGATCTGCTTCCGGTACATTTTTTAATTTCGGCTCTATATAGCGCACCGCGTCATAACCAAAGTAACCGACTAGTCCACCAGTAAAACTCGGCAAGTCCGGCAATTCTGCTTGAGTTGGCACCTTAAATTGCGCCTGAAAGTCTCGAATATATTGAAATGGGTCAGCACAGTGCTGCTTTTCAATTGAACCATCTGCATGCTGTACCGTCAGTTCGCCCGCATTGCAGGAAAATACGGTAGATTCACCTAATCCGATAATCGAATAACGTGCCCAGTTCTCACCACCTTCTACAGACTCGAATAAATAAGCCTGTTGATGCTGTTTAAGCCGAGCAAAAATAGAAAGTGGTGTATCGGTATCTGCCAGGCGCTGACGGTAAACAGGAATGAGGTTATAGCCTTGCGCAGCAAGTTGCTGGAATTGTGCTTGAGTGGTCATGCGGTTTTTCTCTTTAAATTAGGGTTACTCAGTATGTAAATAAAATTGAACTGAGCGACGCCATCGAAAAACCTTACAACTATTCATTTTCTTTCCTTAGTACGCGTATTAGGCAAGTAATTCTCTAAGATCATCCACAATCTGCTGTGGCTGACAATCTGCAATATTTTCACCATGATTATAGCCATAGCTGACCACAACACAATCAATCCCGGCGCGGCGTGCGGCTTCAACATCATTGGAAGAGTCTCCAATCAACAAGACCTGTTCTTTGCTCACCTTATAATGTTCGACACAGTGCAGCAACTGGCGCGGATGTGGTTTACGCTCAGTAAAACGGTCGCCACCAATGGTATCGGCAAAATAATGAGCCATATCCAAGGTATCTAAAATACTGCGGGCAGGAAGTTCAGGCTTATTGGTCACACAAATCAGGGTTTTACCTTGAGCTTTGGCCCAGTCCAGAAATTTCAGGATTCCCGGAAAAGGAACGGTATCGACGCAGGGATCGACATTATAGATATCCAGAAAAGTCGTTAAGAGTTCCTGATGCTGTACCGGTGTGACTTCACCGACCAGATGCTGGAGTACACTTTCACAGAATATCGACGTGCCCTTACCTACCCAGGTCCGTACCTGCTCTTCAGTCACCAGAGGCAATTGCAGCACATTCAAGCTCATATTCATGGCGCGATACAGATCATGTGCTGAATCCACCAAGGTACCATCCAGATCAAACAAGATCAGTTCACGCTTTTCTAATTGTGCAATAGACATCCCGACCCTCTTTTATAATGTGCGCAGCCACAAAAAAGGCATGCGCTATGCATGCCTTGATTGTAACCAATCATCAGCTTATTTGAACAACAACCAAGCCATAATTGCCAAAATAATCAGCACAATCACTGAAATCAAACCTACAGATACATTTTTCTGGGTTTCTTTTTCCTGTTCTACGCGTGATACAGGTTGCTCAACCGGAATTGGGGTAGGCTCTGGTTTCACCGCACTAATGTCCACGCCTTCCGGAATAGGCGCCGGTTTTGGAATACCGATATTGGTTGGCATGCCATCACGGGTTAATTGCACCGAAGCATCACGATGTTTCAGTTCCGGCATTCCCTGATCATTCATTTGCTGTGCAGGTGTAGGCTCAGCGACTTCGACCTGTTCCACAACTTTTTCTGCCGTTGCTTCAATTTCTGCTGGAACCTCTACTGCAGCCGCAGGCGCCATTACTGAAAATTTCAAGCTGGCAAACTGAACAATGTCATCCTGCTTTAATAAGGTTTCTTGCGCAATCTGCACATCATTGACGAAAGTGCCATTCGATGAACCCAAATCCTGCACCCAGAGCGCATCATCCTTTAGTAAAAATGCCGCATGTTTACGGGAGATTTCCGCAGCCTGTAACACGATATCTGCCGCCTGATGACGCCCCACCAGCATGTCACGGTCAATGCTAATTTCCTGTCCTGTTAAGTCGCCTGTAATCGCGTGTATTTTCCAAGTCATGAAAGTTACTTCTCTGTTCTCTTTGACATTATCATAACATGCTGTCTGCAAATGCGAATGACTTAGCTTTTGGGTCTAAGTGTGGTTGTTGTAACGGTATTTTTACTTTTTTCTACCTGTTGGACGGGTTCTACCACTTGTCGCTGAATCACTGGTTCTATCGCTACCGGCGTAACAACTACATTGGCTGGCTGCGCCTGAACGGGTGCGGTCGGCACAGTTTGATAAGTCGAGTTTTGCAATGGCGTTCTGGATACTGGAATTCGCTGTTGATACACATCTTCAACACTTTCTGGCAGCTTGGCAAAGTTCCCGTCCGAATCGAGTGCGAGTTGCAGACTATATAGCTGACTATAGCGTTGTTGGGTCAGTTTACGCACTGCATTTTTATCGCCTACAATGGTTGGATGGATAAAAATCAGCAGGTTACGCTTCTGATTGGATTTACCTTCAGAACGGAATAAACGTCCCAAGCCTGGAATCGCACCCAAACCTGGCACCGCTTGGCGTCCATAACTGGTGTTATCCGAAATCAGACCGCCAAGCACAATAGTTTGTCCATGTTCGGCCAGAATTGAGGTTTTGATCGCTCGCTTGCTGGTAACCAGATCCTGCGCCTGCCCTTTACTGGCTTTGACATCAGAAACTTCCTGTTCCACTTCCAGGCGTACCGTACCATCTTCGCCAATATGTGGAACCACCTTTAAAGTGACCCCGACATCCTTACGTTCAATGGTGGTATAGGGATTAGCAACTCCAGCAGCGCCTGTAGATACTGAGCCTGTCACAAAGGGTACGTTTTCACCCACTACAATATAGGCTTCTTCGTTATCCATGGTCACGATCGACGGCGTAGACAACAGGTTGGATTTAGTGGTTTCTTTAAGTGCCTGAATCATCGCGCCATACAGACGGCGAGAACCATCACTGCCTTCACGATAATCACCGAGTACCAGTGAACTGCCCGCGCCCACGGCACTTGCAGCACCTGCCCCACCACCGGTGAGATAACCGGCCGCAATATTTTTCAGACTAGTCCCAAAATTATCGAAGTTCACCAGCCCAATACCACTGCTGATATCACCCAAGGCCCATTGCACACCGAGTTGATCCGCATCAGTTCCTTCAACTTCAATAATCGCGGCCTCAATCAAAACCTGTTGACGGCGAATATCCAGCTGGTCAATTGCCGATTCAATTTCCCGCATCAGTTGTGGATCCGCTTTCACCACTAAAGAGTTTTGTGTGGTATCGGCAATAATACTGACGCCATTGCCATTAAAGCTGGTAATTCCGCCCTGCTCATTATTCATGCCGGTATTCAGCTGAATGCCTGAAGAGGTGTTGCTACTTGAACCGGTAGTCGTATTGTTGTTATTTAAATTGCTGCCAGAACTGAGTGAAGACGAGTTCGAGGATGTACTACTCGAATTTGAATTATTGTTCACCGCCTGCCCGCTCACCAAACCCTGCAAGATTTCCGCAAGATTTTTGGCACTGGCATATTTCAAACGAAAAACTTTTAATCCACCCAAACGATCCGCGGCCGGTACATCCAAGGTTTCGATCACTTGACGCACCCGTTTGCGCGTCGTGGGATCACCTTTGATGATGATCCGGTTGGTACGGGTATCTGCAATCACCCGCACCCGCGAACCCCGGACATCTTTAGCTCCACCAGTTGCAGTCATGGACTCAATCAGTCCAATCATTTCCTCAGCCTGACTGGATTGCAAGCTGACCGCTTCAATGTCATTCTGACCGGTGCCATCCAGATTGCGAATGATGGTTTCCAGCTGGTAAATATTGCTAGCGCGATCCGATACAATTAAGGCATTCGTCCCGGGCACCGCCGCCAGATGGGCAAACTGCGGCATCAAAGGACGCAATGCAGGAATCAGGTCATTCGGATTGGTATTTTCCAGCCACAACACCCGGGTCACAATCTGGTCACCACTGGCACGGCTTCTGGCATCATAGGGAATGCCCGAGCTTTTGACATTGCTGTCCGGAACCAGCTTGATGGTATTCCCCGAAGGAATTGCCACCACACCGTTGACATTCAACACGCCTAAAAACAGGTCATAGACTTCATTTTTATTCAGGGCTTTATTGGAAATGACCGTCACATTGCCACGTACCCGCGGATCGACTGCAAAGTTTTTGCCAGTAATGTCGGCCACTTCATTAATGAATGCAGTTAAGTCAGCATCTCGAAGGTTGATTTTCCAGGTTTGTGCATAACTCGCCGTACTGACCATAGCCATTAACGGTGCGGCCACACAGAATGCCCATGCTGATCGATTATTATTAAATAAAGCCATAAACTTTCGTGTTTCCTAACCCTATGTGTGATGACACATCACTTCAAATCTTGTTGTATGGTCATCACCTGATCACCACGTTTTATTTCGAGTTTGACCTGACCTTCACGTCGGGCCTGTTCCAGTAATTGTGCTTCGGTCTGTCCTTGGCTCAGCGTCTGACCATTTAAAGACAAGATCCGGTCGCCCGGTCTTAAACCCAGGCGATTACGCAGTGCAGCCGGCGTCCGTGAAGTCACTTCATAACTACCATCTGCTGCACTAACCCCCATATTCTGTAAATACTGGTCCTTGTTTTCCTGCATCTGCTGAATGGCCCGACCAATTTCATTCTGCGGCGAAGGCTGCTCAGGCATACCACTGTTAGAAGGCATAGCAGGCATTGAACTTGAAGATACGGATGTTTCCGGCACAATCGGCTGATTCAAGCCATTTTCCAGACCTTTGAATAAGACTTCCTGAGTAGCACCTGTGGATCGACGTAAAATAACCCGATCCCAATACACTTCAGCCAACTCAAAACCGCTATTGGCCAGCATTTCCCCGACACGGTAACGATCGACCTGATCATTAATTTTCAGTACCGCAGAAGAGTTATAACTTGGACTGGCAACCACCACCCCTTGTAAAATGATATTGGCCGTTTCAACCACACCCGCAGACTGCCCAACTTCTTGAAACAGTGAAAATGCACTGATATTCGGAATTTGTGCCTGTTGCGAGCCCAGTTCAACCCGATCCAGCTGCATGGCTTGTGGTGGAGCAATCAGCAACCAGAACAAAGCCGCCAGCTTCCAGCATAGATACAGGATGAGCAGTAACAAAACCACAGGTGCAGCACGATTGATCTGTTTCAGTTCAATATTTTTTAAATCATTCAGAGAAACTGCCATCAGTTCAAGCCTCCCATTAAGGGTTGGCGGGTACTGATCACATAGGTATCTAATCCGGCTTTACCTTCATAGGAAGGCGCATTCATTAAAAAGCGTTGGGTGAGCTGGATATCCAGCATCAGACTCGGATCAAGCTTGATATTCAGCATGCGTTGATCGCGACTATCTCGAACATCAACTAACAGCTGTCCACTTTCATCTGCGAGTTTTCCAGTCATGGCGGGTACATTCATGCGTTCCTGACGCTGAGCAAAGGTATAAATCAGCTCACCACCCGCCCATTGCATTTGCCCAGCCACCTGACTGAAACCCTGATCTTTTTTATATTTAAAATCCAGATCTTCAAACTGAATCGCAGTACTCGGCCATTGCCAGTCTGCAACTTTTTTTAAGGTTTCAGGCGCGACCTGCCCTTCAAGATTTTTGAAAATCAAAGACTTATTCAGACCATAAGCCATGATCCCGGAAAGCTGGGTATTGCCGCTATGCAAATCCACATGTGCCCCAACCCGCAGCAACAGCAAATCCAGAGGCCGTACTTTCCAGTTCAGACTGCCCCGAAGATTGCCTTTTTTCCAGTCCGCACTTCCCTGCCAGATATTTCCGTTTACATTATGCAAAGTCTGGTTATTTTTATAAAATTTTGAAATTAACCAGGCCGCTGGCACTTGTAATACGACAAAAATAAAAAATGCAACAAGAGTAAGGATCAACCATCTTAAAGTTTTCGGTTTACTGCTCATCCCCACCACGACCAATCGCTCAAGTCCAAATCCCCATTTATAATTTTTCCCTTATACTCACACATTATGCACACTTTTCTGCCAACGCCAATTCATAGATATAAAAAAACCAAGCAGGTATGCTTGGTTTAATCATCATAGACTGTCTGTATGACAGCCTAATGACCAGATCAAATGGAGGCTTAGATCAGAAAATCGTCCAGCTTTGCGCCTTTTTCCAATTCTGCCACTAACCAGCGCGGTTGTTTACCACGGCCAGTCCAGGTATCGTCCGGATTGCTTTTGCTACGGTAACGCGGCTCAACCGACTTACGTGATGATTTCTTACGTTTAGACGCACCAAATTCAAGTAACTGTTCAACTGTCATACCCACTTTCTCGGCAACTGCCAGGATTTGCTGATAAGCATCTTCAATCTCTTGATCTTTTTTTGAAGCAATCAATGACTCTGCTTCTGCTTGTAAACGTTTTAACTCTTCTACTGATAAATGCGTAATATCTGGCATAATGCTCTCCGAAAAATAATATTATTCGTTTTGTTAAATAATAGCCCCATCATATTTATATTAAATAAAACATTCAATATAAAACCTTAGACCAATAACAATAAAGTTTAAAAAAAATTACAAATCAAAATGATTCATTCATTTTTAAATTTCATGTTGAACGCTTAATTCAAGTGCTTTGATTTTTTCGCGAATATGTTCCGGAATTTCTGTTTTCTGCATGGTCTTTTTATCCACACAGACAATAACTGCTTCTGAAGTAGCCACAATACTTTGCTGTTTTTCACTCCATAATAGATATTGCATTCTAACTGCACTATTTCGAATTTCTTCAATACGTGCTGCCACTTTTAAATGATCAGGAAAAACCACAGGTTTTAAATAACGGCACTGATTTGAAGACACTACCGTAAATACCGGTTCATTACGTAAATCTAATATCACTAGATAAGCCAGACGTGCACTTTCGACATAACGGTAATACATGGCATTATTGACATGTCCGAAGGCATCCATATCACCCCATGCGACTGTTTGTTCATAAATAACTGGATATTGTTTTAATTCTGACATTATTATTCTCAAGTCTTAATTTCTATAAAGTTTACATTCGATTCAAATACTGCATTTAACTGCTGTAGCAAGTCCTCCCGATCTTGTAAGGCAGCTTTAATTCTTAAATAACTCATACGAATATCATCCGGATACAAGTCGAGTAGTTGCTGGGCTTGATCTGTATAGCCTGTGGCTTGCAATACATGCCATTTTGCAAAGCTTAAAACCGGTAATGCCGGATACTTGGCTTCCCAGTGCGAAATCTGTTGTGCAATCGCATTATAATCCGGGTTTTGACGCAATAACTGTTGCTGGAACCACAAATAAAAGACATCCTGATTAAATTGCTGTTCCATTAAATGAATTGCAAGCACTTCATGCTCGGCACTCATTTCTGGCATTCTAAATAACAATTTCAACCATAATAACTTGACTGAATAGTCACGATCAAATATCTGAGGCTTTAAATCTAAATATCGTTGCTGTAAATAAAATAAATCGTCATGTGTGGCTTGATCATAGGCCAATAATAATTGTTCCAGCCATGTTTTTTTTACTTCTTGGTTTAAATGCCCATATTGGGTCGAACGTAAATATAACCAAGGAAATTGCATGGCAAATACCCCCCATAAGGATACAAGACGCTGCTCATAGGCGGTTTTAACCTGTATTAACCAAGGTGATAATTCATGCTGATTTAAAAACTCCAAATGGGTAAGTGCTTGTTCACCTTGCTGTTGTGATAAATAAATTTCGATCCGCTGTAATTCTGCCAATTCAAATGCCATCGGATTGGATTGATTTAAAGCAGTTAATGCATGGGTATATTGTTGTTGCCCCCACGATAAACGCGCATCAATAATATGTTTAAGTAAACCCGACTTAGTAAAAGACTGCTGAATAAAATCCCGCTGATCCTGCGCAGCATTTAACAACCAGATGACTGCCAGTTGTTCATAAGGATGTAAGCGGGAAAAACTAAAGACTGTTTCAGTTTTACGCTGTTCACGGCTGCGATACTGCTTGATGGCATACCAGATGCAATGCATCAAAAAACTTACGCTCACCAGGGATGCGGCCAAAAACCAGAGGGTGGTTTGTAACTGCCACTCGCGCCAATACAGATAGACATAGCCAGCCCCATGTCCATAACTCAGGATACTCAGCCCCGCAATGCCAAGTAGGCAGACAAATAAATAGGCCAGCAGAATCTGTTTCATAAGCAATTAGCCTACTAGGGTGCGTGTATTTAATAATGGAATCGGAGTGATCGGCGTGGCCTTGATTTGATTCAATTGCTGAATCCATTTTTGGCTCTGTGCATCCGGCAATTGCCCCAAAACTTCAATCACGGCATTCAGTGCTTGCTGAAAAGCGACGGATTGGTCTTTTTGCAAGGTATTCTGTGCGATGAGCAAGCGCAACTGGGCTTCTTTCAGTACCAGATGCCGTTGCATCAGGACTGTACTTGGCTGCTCTGTGGATTCAATCTGAATCCAGTGCTGCCAGAAAGAGCGTTGAGTTTCTGGACACTGACGATATGGTGTCTGAATTTCTTTTTCAATTTCAACATCCATCTGCACCAAGAGTTCTTTTACTTTATTTTGCTGCACTAATCGGCTGTTCACGAATTTTTTCAGCATGTCCTGATCTTTTGCAATCACTTGCTGCAAACTGCTGACCAAGGCAGGCGCTAAAATATAATCATCCAGCTCATTAGATAACTGATTTAATTTCTCAATCGCAGTGGCGTATTGTTGCTGTTGTAGTGCAAATTCGATCAGATCCAGATGTTGCTGCACCAAGACAATATCATTTTGCGTTGCATCAGTTGTCATTTCACGTACTGGCGCTTTAGATGAAGTGGTTTCAGCATTTTCCTGCTGAGCAGAAATCTGGCGTTTTAAAGCCACGAACTGATCATTGAGATTAGCATTTTGCTGCTGTAACTGATTGATGCTTTGATTGAATTCAGTCTGTGCTGTATTCAGAACATGTAGGTCATAGCTAAGCTTGACTAGCCACGCTATACTCAAGATGAACAATACAATGAATAGTTTCTTCATGCGTTCCCTAATATCAGCCTCATTTTCTGCAAGATCGTATTTGCCTCTAAATCATCGATTTGTACGAATTGAAAACTTGCCTGATGCTGCTGTTGATATTCTCCAAGAATAGTGGCCAAACGTGGCCCCAAAACCAAATAACAGGCTTTCTGTATAAACTCCGCATTCCTTTGCAAGAGTGTCAGCCAGTTTAACCAACTCGCTTCACTGGTGATCAGAACTGCAAAACGCTGCTGCCTCTTAAGCAGCGACAAGTTCTCTGCCAAAATCGTTGCCGTCGTTTCAGGACATTGCCGCCGGTACAAAATAAAGTTTAAAATTTTAATATTGCTGGCACGTAAATGATCCATCATAAATTGACGACCGCCTTCTCCGCGCCAGAAGGCTACACCTGAGCCAGAAGCCAGTTGCTTCAACACAGGCAATTGCAGCATGCCTTCCGAGGTTTCGACCTCAGGCACATGACTATGAATGCCGTAGCTCGCCAATGCCTGTTCAGTGGCTTTGCCCACTGCCACCCAATGCACCTGTGCCAAAGTCGAGAGCGCGACTCCCGCCTGTTGTAAATATTGCATGCCAATCTGGGCGGCCGTCGGACTGACCACCACAATAATCTGTGCCTGCTCCAGCTGCTGATACAAACTCGACAGCTCATCGGAATAAGGCATGGCATGCAGTTCGAGCAAGGGCAATTCTAAAACAGACACTTGCGCTGCCTGTAACTGTTGAGTCAAGCCTGCAGCACGGTCACTGGGGCGGGTATTAATCAATAACATCAGTGTGAATAGATTGCTTTCAGCAACTCGCCAGCACCTTGATCAAGCAAGTCTTTTGCCAGCTTCACACCCAATTGCTCTGCATCTGCCGTTTTTCCAGTATGCTGTGCCCGAAGTAAAACTGTTCCATCGACACTACCAACACGACCTTCGATTGAAATCACACCCTCTTTGAGCGTGGCATAACCGGCAATTGGCACCTGACAACCGCCTTCCAGATAGGCATTGAAGGCACGTTCGGCTCTAACACAAGCATCTGTGTCTGCATGCAGGAGTGGCTGAATCAAGTCCAGCACCATCTGATCATGAGTACGGCATTCTAAGCCCAATGCACCTTGTCCCACGGCCGGCAGACTGACTTCAGGCGTCAGAGTATGACGAATACGTTCTGCCAGACCTAAACGTTTTAAACCGGCACTGGCCAGAATAATCGCATCATACTGACCTGCATCCAGTTTGGATAAACGTGTGCCGACATTACCGCGTAAATCGATAATGTCCAGATCCGGACGCTGTTTTAAAATCTGGGTTTTACGACGTAAACTTGAGGTTCCGACTTTGGCACCTTGTGGCAATTCTTCAAAACTAGTGTAGGTATTCGACACAAAGGCATCTAATGGGTCTTCACGTTCGCAGATTACTGCCAGACTCAGACCTTCAGGCAAGGCCATCGGGACATCTTTCATGGAATGCACAGCCAGATCTGCACGACCATCCAGTAAAGCGGCTTCTAATTCTTTTACAAATAGTCCTTTTCCACCAATTTTAGCCAGTGGCGTATCGAGAATTTTATCGCCCTGTGTAACAAAAGTGACTAACTCGACCTGCAAACCAGCGTGCAAATCTTGTAGGCGCGCACGGATGTGTTCCGCTTGCCAAAGCGCAAGTGGACTTTGTCGAGTTGCAATTTTTAGGGTCTTCATAAATTTCAATAACAGTAAATGAGAACAATAGTCTAAACTTAACCTGCTCACTTGAAAATGCAAGTGAATTTATACAAGTTTCAACTGAATGCTCTCATTCATCCCCCGCTAAAGCTTTTGAATCCGATCTCGTAAAAACGGTAAATGTCGCCGACTGACCGCCAAACGATCGTCCAGCTCACGACAACGTACCTGATACTGACCAGAACTCACCACTTCCAGACCATCCAGATAATTCACCGAGATCAAGGCATTACGATGAATCCGGATAAACTGGTTCCCAAACTCCTGCTCTAACTCCTTTAAGGTTTCATCAATCAATACACTGCCGTTTTTATGACGCACAGTGACATATTTCTGATCCGCCAGAAAATAATAGATATTTTCAACTGGCACCAATTCGACACCACGATAGGTCTTTGCCGCAATCTGCTGGCGGCTGATATTGATTTCGTCCATATTTTCTTTTTGTTTTAGTTGGCTCATTTGAGCTTGGGTAAGTTTAGTTAAGTGCTCTAAAACCTGTGCCAATTCCTGTTGCATCACCGGTTTAAGTAAGTAGCCTTCGGCATTTGATTTAAATGCATCCAGCGCATGTTGGTCATAGGCCGTACAAAAGACAATAGCCGGCATTGGATCCAGTTGACGCAAATGTTGCGCACAAGCCAGTCCGTTCATTTCAGGCATTTGAATATCTAATAGGATGACATCGGGTTCGTATTGGTGAGCCAGATCAATCGCTTGACGGCCATGGCTTGCTGTCGCCACCACATCATGCCCCAGTTGAGAGACCAAACGTGATAAACGCTCGACGGCCAAAGGCTCATCATCACAAATCAGGATGTCCATTTCTCCTCCTTACCCAGTTAACATCATCAGATGAATGATAAAGCTAACTGCGATTTCTTTGATTTATTTTTATTTATATTGATATCGCACTACCGTCGTAAACATCCCTTCGCCGGCAAAGGTTTGAAAAGTCACACTGGGTCCATAATAAGCTTGCAGACGCTGTCTGACATTTTCTATTGCAATACCATGTCCCTTTTTTAAAGTTTTATTATCCTGTGCATAAGGGTTCGTTATGATGATATTAATTTGATTTTGCAATATTTCAACCAATATGCTTATGGTACTCTTTGTAAGAATTTTTTCAACTCCATGGAAAATACTATTTTCTAGCAAGGGTTGTAAAGTTAATAATGGAATTTGAACTTGTGAGTATAAGTCTTTGTTTTCTAACTTCCATTCGACCTGCAAACGCTCACCTAGACGGATCTGCTCAATCTCCAGATAGCGCTGGCACAGATCAATTTCCTCCTGCAGGCTGACCAGTTTTAATTCCTGAAAACTGGCACGAAATAACCGTGACAAATTCAGCAGCATGTGCTCGGCTTTATCCGGATTGATACTGATCAGGCTGATCACACTGTTCATGCTGTTAAACAAAAAATGCGGCTGAATCCGTGCCTGCATGGCCTGAATCCTAGCATTCAACTCACTATGCTGCTGCTGCTCCCATTGCTCACGCAAATAAAGATAGCGAAAACAGAAAGTTCCCAGCAAAATTCCCAGACTTAAATGGAGTCCGACCCGATCCAGCGCAATCGCCAGGTTTAAATCCTGAAAATTAAAATTCTGTCCAAAATATATCAAGATATTCAGGTTTACCGTAGTGAGCAGTACAATTGCCTGTAACAGCAGAAATCCAGAAATCAAAGCCAGTTTGATTCCCATACGTTGAAAGGCTTGATGGAACAGCTCGACCAGTGCTGCAAAACATAACAGTACCCAGTTGATATACAGGATATATTGCAGCAGGTGCATTCCATTCAAAGCCTGCCAGGATTGCGCTTCTGCAAGCGCCAGAATCATGGCCAGAATATTGCCGCCAGCAAACAGTTCCAGCAAATAGCGTAGATTGCCGATCTGGCTAAAAAAATAGGAATTTTGCGTCTGTTCGTTTATCGATGTAAAAGATTGAGCAGATGTGACTTCGGCAATGGGCTTTGAATTTGTTATACTCTTTTTCGTTCTACTGCTTTTAATCTGATTGAGCCGACATGACCACATCTTCTAATTCCTCTAATCCATCACACGCCCAGACTTCGGGTATGTGGGGCGGTCGTTTCTCTGAAGCGACTGATGCTTTTGTTGCTGAATTTACAGCATCTGTTCAATTTGACCAACGTTTTTATAAACAAGATATTGCAGGCTCGATTGCCCATGCAACCATGCTGGCAAAAGTGGGCGTACTGACCACGCAAGAACGCGATGACATTATTGAAGGTCTGACAGCGATTCAAGCCGATATTGAAGCAGGCAACTTTGAATGGCGCATTGATTTAGAAGATGTCCACATGAACATTGAGTCACGCCTGACTCAACGTATCGGCATTACTGGCAAGAAACTGCATACCGGTCGTAGCCGTAATGACCAGGTAGCTACAGATATCCGTCTTTATGTACGCGATGAAATCGATAGCATCCTGGAATTACTGAAAAAATTACAAAAAGGGATTTTAAGCCTGGCAGCTAAAAACACCGACACCATCATGCCAGGCTTCACCCACTTGCAAACCGCTCAGCCAGTGACTTTTGGTCACCATTTAATGGCTTGGTTTGAAATGCTGGTACGCGATTCAGAACGTCTGATTGATTGCCGTAAGCGTGTCAACCGTATGCCGCTTGGTTCTGCTGCACTTGCAGGTACTACTTATCCAATCGACCGTGCTTATACCGCTGAACTGTTAGATTTTGAAGCCGTTGCTGAAAACTCTTTAGATGCAGTATCGGATCGTGACTTTGCAATTGAATTTAATGCCGCTGCATCTTTAATCATGATGCATTTATCACGTATGTCTGAAGAACTGATTCTATGGACGTCTGCGCAATTCAAATTTGTGAATATTCCGGATCGTTTCTGTACTGGTTCTTCCATCATGCCGCAGAAGAAAAACCCGGATGTACCTGAACTGGTACGTGGTAAAACCGGCCGTGTCTATGGCGATTTGATGAGTCTGCTGACTTTAATGAAAGGCCAGCCTCTAGCCTATAACAAAGACAATCAGGAAGATAAAGAGCCATTGTTCGATGCGATCGATACAGTTCGTGGTTCATTGATGGCATTTGCCGACATGATTCCTGCACTGGTTCCAAACATTGCTGAAATGCGCGAAGCAGCGCTGCGTGGTTTCTCAACTGCGACTGACCTGGCAGATTACTTGGTGAAAAACGGCGTGGCATTCCGTGATGCGCACGAGATTGTAGGTAAAGCGGTTGCACTCGGTGTACAAGAATCTAAAGACCTGTCTGAATTGACACTCGAACAACTGCAACAGTTCTCTGACCTGATTCAGGCAGACGTATTTGAAAAAGCCTTAACCCTTGAAGCTTCGGTGAATGCCCGTAATCACATTGGTGGTACTGCACCTGCTCAGGTGGAAGCTGCGATTGCACGTGCTTACACTCGCCTAGAAAATCTTTACGCTTAAGGAAGACCGATATGTCTCGACAAGTTTTTTGCCGTAAGTATCAGGCGGACATGGAAGGTTTAGACTTTGCTCCATTCCCGGGGCCAAAGGGTCAGGAATTGTTTGATACCGTGTCTAAACAGGCTTGGCAAGAATGGCTAAAACACCAAACCACGCTAATTAATGAAAAGCGTTTGAACGTGTTTGAAGCTGATGCGAAAAAGTTTCTAGAAGAACAGCGTGAAAAGTTCTTTAACAATGATGCATCCCTAGAAAAAGCCGAAGGGCTAAAGCCTGAGTAAAAAAGAAAGCACTGCTTTTCTTTTTTACGTAAGACAAGGACGAAGTCCGCGTAGGCTTTAATCTAAAAGAATCTCCATTATTGGGGATTCTTTTTTTATGTATTGCTCTAAACATTACTCAAGACCAGCGAAGCGGGTAGTTTTGAGTGTGAAGAGCTCCCAATGCAGGAACTTTTCACATTAAAGCCCTGCCTTTCTTTTTTACACAAAACAAGAATGAAGTCCGCGTAGGCATAAATCTATCCCCTATTTCAGGGGATTTTTTGACTAATTCTAGCAAATCTTACTAACTCACACTTAGAGCACAAAAACAGATTTTTACTTATTCTATTTCGTTTATCTAGTCAGCCACTATCCTGCTGAAAAACATTCAGATTTGTATCAAAATAATAGATTGTAAAAGCAATATACAGAGTATTCACAAAACACAACATTCTGCTACAAGAAGCCACATGATTAAAAAAAACTGTCTCTCTATAATCAGCCCTAAGAAGATGAGATATCTTTGAATAACTATAATAATAAGCAACAAATACCCCGATTTCATCCCAGTTCTTCCCCCAAAGACTGGGTATTTTTTTGCCTGCAATTTGCCGATTGGCTTGATAATTTAAGCGCATAAAAAAAAGCCCCTTTCAAGGAGCTTCTCTTTTCATTTCGATTAAGGCTGTTTCAGATATGGCCAAGCTGCTTTCAGATAAATGAACATCGACCATAAAGTAAGTACCACTGCAGTGTATAGCAAGGCATAGGCCAGCATTTCTAGGGGTGGCCAGTTCAGCAGGAATACGGTGATAGCGATCATCTGAAAAGCGGTTTTGTATTTACCCACCGTTGAAACCGCAACATTGGTCCGCGCACCGAGTTCTGCCATCCATTCACGCAGGGCTGAAACAGTAATTTCACGCGAAATAATCACGATCGCAGCAAAAGCCATCGACATGGAAGGCTGCCATTGCACCAGTACAATCAGTGCAGCCGCGACCATCAATTTATCTGCAACTGGGTCGAGAAAACGCCCAAAAGCGGAAGTCTGGTTTAATGTACGTGCCAGATAGCCATCAAACCAGTCCGTGACCGCAGCCACCACAAAAATCGTGGTTAAAATTATATGCCGCGTCATGTCTGGGTTATGGGCATCAAAGCCCATTGCAGGCGGCCAGTAAGCCACCAATAAAAATACCGGAATAAGAGCGATACGCGCCAAGGTCAAGATATTTGGAATATTCAGGATACGACCTGTAGTCATAGACACCGCCAATTGTTCCCCTCATGTACGATGAAAATGCACACTTTTTTAGAGGTTTGATCCATCATTAATAGGCTTCACTTTATACGAATTGACTTGCAGTGTCACTAGGCAAACACTGTCACTGTTTGTCTTGCCATCGCAATCAGGCGATTTTCGGCATCCCAGAGATAGGCATGCTCCGTCGCATAACCATCCGCAGCATAGTCGGTAAATACTTTATATTTAAACCAATCATGCAATTGATGTTGAACCGGATGTACATAGGTCACTGTCCAGGTCAGACTACTCGCAGGCGCCATGTTTTTAAACATCGGTAATACACCGGGTGGCCAGATATCAAAGATGGCCATCAGGTCGGCGACCAAAAATTCACGATTGTGATGCTTTTCAGGATGAAATCGGCACCAGCCACCAAAGTCCGGACGAGGACTGGCACTACAAGGCAGATTGATATCCGCCCAGGCTACTTCGAAATGGTCATAACAGTCTGGCATGCCATAACCCGCAGGAATCTGAAACAGCTGCTCTGGCACAGCATAGTCAGGTGCTTGAGCTTGTTGCTGTACCTGAATCTCTGAATCACGGGAAATACCGAAACTGGCAATCAGAATACTTTGCACCGCGTCGTCCTGCCATAAGCGCACTTCAATCGTGGTCACTGACTTGCCTTGCCGCAGGATTTCGGCACTCAGTCGTACTTTGGCTTGCTGAATCGGGCCGACAAAGGTCACACTGCAACTCAGCAAATGCTTGGCCGGATCATTGATGTGAGTGACGGCTTTTTGCATCATCATCGCGGCAGCCAGACCACCATACAGAGTACGACCCTGTAACCATCCCTGTGGAAACTCTACCCATTCCTGTTCGGCAATTTGTGCATAAAGTGCATGCAAAGACATGTTGATCCCTCAGTAAGTCTTGATGCTCACTATATTCGGCAAAATTCTTCAGGTTGTGAATGTCACGTGACCCAAGCGTCAATGCGCACTTTGACCCTTGCATTTAAGCCACGCGTCATTCATGCAGCACTTTATAAATCATCCGGGCCATGACTGAACCCAGTCCCGGTACCAGTTGCAGATCTCGTTCTGAGGCTTTCAGTACGCCCTGAATCCCGCCAAAATGGGTCAGCAAATCCCGACGGCGTTTTGGTCCGAGCCCCGGAATAACTTCCAGCACTGATGAACCTCGTTTCTTGTCACGTTTAGCACGATGCTTGGTAATCGCAAAGCGGTGTGCTTCATCACGTACCTGCTGAATCAGATGCAGCGCCTTATGATCCTCCGGTAATTGAATTTTACTGCCATCGGTAAAGTGCAGGGTTTCCAGACCGGGCTTACGTCCCTCACCTTTGGACACACCGACCATAAAGGCATCCAGTCCCAGTTCCTGCATGACTTCCATTGCCATGTGCAATTGCCCCTTGCCACCATCAATCAGCAGCAAGTCTGGCAACAGGGCTTTTTTATAACGACGGGTCAGCGCCTGACGCATGGCGGCATAGTCATCGCCCGCCTGAATATCGTGAATGGAAAACTGGCGATAATCGCGCTTGCGCGCACCACCACTATCAAAGACTACACAGGATGCCACGGTATCTTCGCCCATGGTATGTGAAATATCGAAGCACTCGATCCGGTCTACAGGATGGCCGACCACCTGCTCCAGCTGATGAAAACGCTCATTTAATTCTATATGATTGGCCAGCTTGCCCTGAATCGCATGCTGTACATTCATCTGCGCCAGTTCCAGCCATTCGGCCCGGGTTTCGCGGACTTTGGACTTGATCTGGATTTTCTTGCCAAAATGCTGCGACAGTGCTGCTTCCAGTTCCTTACGATCAGCCACTTCCAGATTGACAATCAGTTCAGCCGGGATTTCATCTGCTACCTGAAAATAAAAATTGGCAATAAAATCGGCCAGCATTTGCCCCAGGTCATCACTAAGCATATCCGGGAAATAACTTTTTCCACCCAGCATTTTACCGTTGCGCACATGCATGATCTGCACACAGGTCACACCGGCCTGATAGGCAATCGACAGGATATCCGCTTCGCCTTTG
>DDAT01000003.1:19703-54367 GCA_002332985.1 Acinetobacter lwoffii
CCGCCTTTGAGCTTATAGATCGCCTGCTGCGACTGTACGTCTCTTAACAATGCCATCCGGTCACGATAGAACACCGCTTTTTCAAATTCCAGCGCTTCAGCGGCCGCTTCCATTTTTGCGATCAGTTCCTGATTCAGCTCCTTGGTATCGCCCTGCAAAAATCGGATCGAGTTATCGACATCTGCCTTATAGTCTTCCGGAGAAATAAATCCGACACAGGGCGCAGAGCAGCGTTTGATCTGGTATTGCAGACATGGCCGGGTCCGGTTGGCAAAAAAACTGTTTTCACAGGAACGCACATTGAACAGTTTTTGTAGCACCACCAGAGTATCCCGGGCGGTATACGCACTCGGATAAGGTCCAAAAAACTTGCCCACCTGGTGCTTGCCCTTGCCGCGCCCACTGGCTAAACGCGGATAGGGTTTATCTGCCGAAACAAAAATATAGACATAAGATTTGTCATCACGCAGCATGATGTTATAGGGCGGATGATGCAGCTTGATCAGGTTCTGTTCCAGCAACAAAGCTTCAGTTTCAGAACGTACCACCAGGGTCTGGATATCATAAATCCGTGCCACCAAGGCCTGGGTTTTGGGATGATCCAGCGTTTTGACAAAATAGCTGGAGACCCGGTTTTTCAGGTTTTTGGCTTTACCCACATACAATAATTCACCGTCTTTGCCATACATCCGGTAGACCCCGGGCAGGCTGGTCATATTCGCCAGGATTTTTTCAATATGGGGGCGTGCGTTTTCGTTCACCTAAAGCCTATTTTTCACCTACAATCTGCAGATATATGTGATGATTGTTGCGTCATTTTCAAGCAAAAACACAAAATTCCCCTGAAGCTGCCACTTAATCTTAAAGTTCCTGTCGGGTTATCCCCCCAATCTATAATCCTCACGACATAAACTGATTGTTAAAAGCTATAAATTTCAACCTTTAACTTTGTTATGCTCGAAAAGTCTAGTTTTGAGATGATTTGCATGACCATGCAGCAATCGGACATTCATATTGTTCAACCCTCCACTTCCACCCATCACCTGTCTGAACGTGATCGCCTGATTGGCAAACCACGTTTTCATTTCGAGCCGAGTAGTGTAATGCAGCTGCTGCGTGAACGGATTATTGGGCAGGATGCAGCCCTGAATGAAATTGAAAAAATGCTGCATGTGGTCAAGGCAGATTTTTCCAGTCCGGATCGCCCTTTGTCGGTTACCTTGATGCTGGGCCCTACTGGCGTCGGTAAAACAGAAACCGTGCGTCTGATTGCCGAAGCGATCTATGGCCGCCCGGATGCCTTTTGCCGGATTGATATGAATACTCTGGCACAGGAACATTATGCAGCGGCTTTGACCGGCGCACCGCCCGGTTATGTGGGATCCAAGGAAGGTCACAGCCTGTTTGATGAAACTGCGATTGCCGGCAGCCACACCCGTCCCGGCATCATGCTGTTTGATGAGCTGGAAAAAGCCAGTACCGAAGTAATTCGCGGCTTGATGAACGTGCTGGATACTGGCCGGCTGACTTTGACAGCGGGCACTAAAACTATCGATTTTCGCAACTGCATGATCTTTATGACCAGCAATGTCGGGGCACAGGCAGCGCAGCAATATCTGGACAAACTCAGTTATCTGCCTGAGAAAATGCAGGCCCTGTGTCTGAAGCGCGTTCCCACCCAGCGCATCATTGAAAAAGTGATGCAGCGTAAATTCGACCCCGAGTTTCTGAATCGGATTGACCGCAGCCTGCATTATCAGGCGGTACAGAGCGATGCCCTGCCACGTCTGGTCGAAATTGAACTGGATAAACTGAACAAGCGCTTGCAACATCAGCAACGCAGCGTGCATTTAAGCGCTGCAGCCAAAGCCTATTTCTATCAGGGCCATGATATTCGTTACGGCGCCCGGCATTTGGGTCGCAAAATGCGTACCGAACTGGAGCCGATTCTGGCCCTGTATTTTTTAAACCAGCCTGAGCAGTTCAGTCTGCATCTGGACTGTGTCGATGGACAACTTATGGTTCTGCCTGAGCAAGCAAAAGCTTAACTAAGGCAGACTCGATATCAGTTTTTCTTCGACTGAAGCACCTGTATAAAAGCAGTCTGATCTTTGGGTGAAACCAATATAAATTTCTGCACGCCCGCATCTGTATAGTCAATTCGCAGACGCTTTAAGGATAAGGCTGGCGCAATGATAGAGTGATCTGTCGGCTGGATGGACTGGATTGCGCTTAACGGAATCTGCCAGCTTAACCACAGGCTTTTAATGATTAACTGATCCTTGTTAATGCTATAGCGCGTACTCCACAGCGGCCACCATAGAATAAGAATGGTCAGGACATAAACTGCAGTATGCAGCGGATATTGCTGCATGGTCCCTTTGGCCTGCATGGTTAGCAGCAGTTGCAGCAGCAGGCCACTCATACAAATCACAAAAGCCAGCAACCACCAGTCTTTTTTAGAACGAAACATGTGCATCGATATCCCCCATATCTTGGTGCAAGATCATCATAAACAATTCCATAGCAGATGACAGGGATTCAACCCGGCAGGATAGAAATTATTTCAAATCACACATCGACAGGATCGTTCTCATTTTCGATCTCCTCAGAAAAGTTCAGCAGCCAGAATGAGCTACTGCGCTTTTATTTGTGCTGATTGAACAATATCAGCAAAGACCTGAAAGCCCTGCGATCAGCATGATTCGAGGCTAAAAATGGCACATTCAAGGATGAAAATTGACTGAATTGACAAAACTCCGCTAGAAATGCACCTTGAAAATCAGTCACCCTGCTCCATATCTATCAGGCTGATTGATAAAAAATAATGAATTGAAACAAAATCTTTGGTTCATCTGCTTTTAGAAAACTGATAGGAAAAGTCATAGCCGGTCGGATCAAGCCGGCAGAAATTGATGACCATTGCGTCACGGCTTGATACAACTTGTTATGTTCTTTTTGGATATAGTTATCGTAAGATTAGCGAAGTCAAAAAGTGCGCGGGACATGCGCACTTGCTTCACAACATCAACTTAGAAGTCCTCCAAAATAAAGGAGATCAGGGCATGATCCACGCTGGCAATGCCATTACCGTCCAAATGCTTGAGGACGGGATTGCAGAATTCCGCTTTGACTTACAAGGTGAGTCCGTTAACAAATTCAACCGTGCAACGATTGAAGATTTCAAGGCTGCTATCGAAGCCGTCTCCCATGCCGATATTCAAGGTCTGATTGTGACTTCAGGCAAATCTACATTTATTGTAGGTGCTGATATCACTGAATTCGGCGACAACTTTGCTCAGGGTGAACAAGCGATTGTTGACTGGGCAATGCCAGTACATGAAATTTTTAACAGCTTCGAAGACCTCGACATTCCTAAAGTGGCTGCCATTAATGGCATGGCACTGGGTGGCGGTTTCGAAATGTGCCTGGTGTGTGACTACCGTGTCATGTCAGAACAGGCACAAGTGGGCCTACCTGAAATCAAGCTGGGGATCTTCCCGGGCTTCGGTGGTACAGTACGTTTAAGCCGTCTGATCGGTATCGACAACGCGGTAGAATGGATGGCAATGGCCAATCCTAAAAAGCCTGCTGCCGCACTGAAAGACGGCGCAGTCGATGCTGTCGTTCCTGCTGACAAGCTACAAGATGCTGCACTTGATCTGGTAAAACAGGCGATTCATGGCCGTTTAGACTGGAAAACCAAACGTCAGGAAAAACTCGATCCAGTTAAACTCAGCCCGATCGAACAGATGATGGCGTTTAACTCATCGAAAGGCATGGTTCTGGCAAAAGCGAATCCAGCTCAATACCCTGCGCCAAAATTATTGCTTGATTCATTACAAGCCGGTGCGAGCCTGCATCGTGATGACGCGCTGAAAGCGGAAGCTGAAGGCTTTGCTAAAGCAGCAGTCACACCACAAGCAGGTGCCTTGATCGGTTTGTTCCTGAACGACCAGATCGTGAAAAAAACCTCGAAGCGCTATGAAAAAGGTGCGCATCCAGTGAACCAAGCGGCTGTTCTAGGCGCGGGTATCATGGGTGGTGGTATTGCTTACCAGGCGGCAAGCAAAGGCACACCGATCATCATGAAAGACATCGGTAACCAGCAACTTGCTTTGGGTATGAAAGAAGCCAATGGTTTACTGACCAAACAAGTTGAACGTAAGAAGATGAAGCCTGCTCAAATGGGTGAAACTCTTGCGCGCATCCGTCCAACTTTAAGCTATGACGAGTTTAAAGAAGTGGACATCGTGATCGAAGCCGTGACTGAAAATCCAAAAGTCAAAGGTATCGTACTGAAAGAAACTGAAGCGAAAGTTCGTGACAACACGATCATTGCATCTAATACTTCTACGATTTCAATCACGCGCCTGGCTGAAAACCTAGAACGTCCTGAAAACTTCGTGGGCATGCACTTCTTTAACCCGGTACATATGATGCCACTGGTTGAAGTGATTCGTGGGGCGAAGACTTCTGACGAAGCGATTGCAACGACTGTAGTACTTGCTCAGAAAATGGGTAAAACACCAATCGTGGTCAATGACTGCCCGGGCTTCCTCGTGAACCGCGTATTGTTCCCTTACTTCGGTGCATTTGACCTGTTGCTTAAAGATGGTGCTGACTTCCAGCAAATCGATAAAGTCATGGAAAAATTCGGCTGGCCAATGGGCCCTGCTTACCTGATAGACGTTGTCGGTATCGACACTGGCGTACACGGTGCAGAAGTGATGGCTGAAGGCTTCCCGGATCGTATGAAACCTGATTTCAAAGGTTCGATTCAGGTGATGTACGAAAACAACCGTCTGGGTCAAAAGAACGACGTTGGTTTCTACAAGTATGAACTTGACCGTAAAGGCAAAAAAGCCAAAGTGGTTGATCCAACTGCGTATGAGCTTGTGGCATCTGTTGCAACTGCGGAAAAACGTGAATTTGACGCTCAGGAAATCATTGATCGCATGATGCTGGCTTTCTGTAACGAAACTGTTCGTTGCCTGGAAGACAACATTGTAGCCACTGCTGCTGAAGCAGATATGGCCATGATCATGGGTGTTGGTTTCCCTCCATTCCGTGGTGGTCCATGCCGTTACATCGATCAAACCGGTGTAGCTGAGTATGTTGCGCTTTGCAATAAGTATGCGCACCTTGGTAAAGCTTATGAAGCGCCAGAAATGTTGCGCGAAATGGCTGCTAACAACAAAAAATTCTACGGTTAAGGAGCAACGTGAATGGCTACTTTAAATCCACGTGACGTTGTCATCGTTGATGGCGTACGTTCAGCAATGGGTAAAACCAAAAACGGTATGTTCCGCAATGTACGTGCCGACTCGATGTCTGCTGAGCTTGTCCGTGCCCTCTTGGTACGTAACGAATTCGACCCGCATGAAGTTGAAGACGTAATCTGGGGCTGTGTGAACCAAACCCTAGAACAAGGTATGAACATTGCCCGTAATATCGCATTACTAGCAGACCTGCCGAAAACTGTTGCGGGTCAAACGGTAAACCGTCTTTGTGGTTCGTCTATGCAGGCGATTCACACTGCGGCTGCGCAAATTGCGACGAACCAGGGTGATATCTTCATCATCGGTGGTGTTGAGCACATGGGCCATGTGGGCATGATGCACGGCATCGACCTGAACCCTGAAGCGTCTAAGCATTATGCCAAAGCGTCGAACATGATGGGCTTAACTGCTGAAATGCTCGGTCGCATGAACGGTATTAGCCGTGAAGAACAGGATGCGTTCGGTGTGGAATCACATCGCCGTGCCTGGGCTGCGACTGAAAACGGTCTGTTCCAGAATGAGATCGTCGGCATTGAAGGTCATAATGCAGATGGCTACAAAATCCTGTGTGATATCGATGAAGTGATCCGTCCAGATGCGAACCTTGAATCGTTCAAATCTTTGCGTCCAGTATTCGATCCGAAAGGCGGTACAGTAACTGCAGCGACTTCTTCAGCGTTGTCTGATGGTGCTTCTGCAATGTTATTGATGTCTGCTGAACGTGCTCAAGCTTTAGGTCTTAAGCCACGTGCTGTAATTCGCTCTATGGCGGTTGCGGGCTGTGATGCTGCGATCATGGGTTATGGTCCGGTTCCGGCAACACAAAAAGCGTTGAAACGCGCTGGTCTGTCAATTGCTGATATTCAAACCTTTGAATTGAACGAAGCATTTGCAGCACAAGGTCTGTCTGTTCTTAAAGGCTTAGGCATTTATGACAAGCAAGACATCGTGAACCATAACGGTGGCGCGATTGCATTGGGTCACCCATTGGGTTGTTCTGGTGCACGTATCACGACGACATTGTTGAACGTAATGGAACAACAAGATACACAAATCGGTCTTGCAACGATGTGTATCGGTCTGGGTCAAGGTATTGCAACTGTGATCGAACGTGTTTAATTCTTAAATACCTAGATAAAAAAACCCCGCTTATTGCGGGGTTTCTTTATATTTATCGATCTCGATAATTAGTTTTTCATAGAGTTTCTTATACTCTTTGGAGTTAGATAGGTCATTTTTTTTATTGGCAACATACAAGCTTAAATCATCTAAGTTAATTAGTTTAATTTCACCTGCAACCATTTGATATGGAGAAAGAATTAGTAAATCATCCCAATATTCTCTAAATTCAAATGCTAGTTTCTGATACTCATTTAATAAATTCTCTTTATCAGCTGTCAAATTTAAATATTTTGAATGAAAAGCATAACCATTAATCTCAGACTCTCTAACTAAATCGCTCCACAATATTCTAAATACATTTTCACTCTCATTATCAGAATATGATTGCGACTGCTCCCACTTATACCCTTCGAGTGAGTCTATTGGCGTAATACTTTTACTATAAAATACCAACCCTACTGTTTCTGGATATCGATGAACTTTTTCATCTAATTTTAGCTCAAATTTATTATATCCATATTTTTCATAGTAATTTTCCAATACGTATAATAATAAATCATCATTATTACTTTTAGATTCTAGAATTATATAATCAGTATGATGACATCGTAGCTGTAACCTTTCTTCTTCGTCACTTCTCGACAATCTCTCAGTTTTAAGGATATAAACCCCTGTTTCACCTAAAATATCGCTTATTTTTTTACCATTTATATTTTCATTCAACCAATTTTCAGATAACTTGAAGTCAATTTTATATTCATAACCATAAGTAAGTTTTAGCAAATCTGCCTCAAGTGTCTGCACTGGAAAAATATGTTTTTCAAATAAATCTTTTAAATATTCTGAATGTCTACTTTCAAAATCAATATTCCAAGAATCCCTACTTATATTTAAGACATTTTTAGCACTAAAACCATATATATCAACCATATAGTCGACATAACTATATCTTGAAATACCATAGTTTCTATAGTCATTAATTCCTACATTTTGCCCCTTAAAAAAGAACTCCCTTAGACCATCTAAATCATCTTCAATATAATTTTTTAAATAAAATGCCACTTGCAACTCTTTATCCCAAATAACATCTTTGATTATTTCTTTAGAAAATCCATCAGTACAAATTGGTGCTTGTTTTAAAATTTTATTATATATTTTTTCTTTTTCAAAAGTGCCCCAGTTATTTTCAAAATCTTCTAAACCTATAAAATTTAAGACTATATCACTTTCAATTTTTTCCAAATCAAAATTAACTTTTATATAAAACTTTGTAATAGTACCGACTTTTCTGCTATCACCAATATTTTTAGTTATAAAGCAATAACCTTGCTTTCCACCTAGGGGTGAAGACATTTCAATATCTAAACTATCGTGAGAGAAATAACTGTATGTATCAAATCTAATACTTTGCATGTCTACAGGCAAATCTTTTGTTAAAAGAAATGCACTATGTAAACCTATCCCAAACTCACCCGAAGGTCTCATCCATTGAGGCATTTCATTAATTATTTTCTTTTTATGATTATTTCTACTTGATCCTGCCATAGTTTGCATATATCCAAGATCAACCATACTCATTCCTATTCCTTGATCTATGATTTGAAATTCCCAAATACTATCTAAGGAGCCTTCAATATTTTTGACTTTGTTTATTTCCAAACGAAGTGGATACTTTTCAAGAATTTTTATGAATTCCTCATGGTAAGGATGCAATTCTTTAAGCTTTTCCTGATCCTCTTCAAGCCAAATTCTTAACATCGTGGCATCAATAGAATTCTGTATTAGTTCACGATATATGCTGTATTCATCACTATACAAGTTTGCACCTTGTAACAACTCCATGGCATTCTTTTCATCTAATTTGAATTTCATTGGTTTATTGTTAAGAAGTAATTTTTCTTTCTTTACTCCATTGTCATATTTCACTTCCATCTTGACATCTAATTGCTCAATCGTTGGCAATGAACCAAACTTTAAATCAGGAACAATCAAATTCCATTGTGACATTTGGTTTTGAAATTCTTCACGTATCCAACCAAACCAGTTTTGCGTTTCAACATAAGACATTTCATCTGGGCATTCTGCAACGAGCTTTACTGTTCGTTTATCAAGTTGAAACTCACGTAACGATAAATGCTTATCATGATGGTGTTTACTAACTGAAGGCATGTTACTGACATGTTTTGCCATAACAGGACAAAAACGGTTGTCATCTAAATCAAATAAATCTCCTAAACGAAGCAAACACCCGATAAATCTTGGATGACAGTTTTCTGTTCCCAAACCTGTTTGTTTATAGGGAAGCATTTCCATCAAAGTACTAAAACTCATACCATGAGAAACACAAATTTGCCCCAAATAACGATAGATTCGATTTGGAAGAAGCTCTGTTCTAGGTGATGTGATTCCTAAGTCTTTAAATGGATCTTCAACTAATTTTCCAACTCGTTTGTCATGACCTCGTCTAAACCACTCAGCAATCAATTGACGATATTTTTCAACCCCATCAAAAGGGTGATCTAAAGTTCCTATTGCTGACAGCCAATTATTTTCTACATATGCTTGGCAAAATTTCTGTAAGTCATGCCCTTTTTCATTCGCAATCGTTTGGATCATGAAATTAAAATCAGGATTGGTATGTACTTCTTTAGCATTTTTAGCATCAACTAACATGCCTACATCATGCCAATAGGCTGCTTCAAGGATTAACCACGTATCTGTAGCACTCAATAAATCTACATCATCACCTAAAATACGCTCAATATTTACAAGAATTTGTTGTGAGTGCGAAGCATTGTGATTACTAAAATGTGGATAGAAACCGCCAATATTTTCTAACGCTTTTCCAACCAGTTTTTGGTCAAATTCCCACTGTGCATATAGAATGGCAACATTAGCGTCAGCCTCACATTTATTTTTTAGATGTTGAATTAATCTAGTGCTCATAGGTTTTAAATTTTTAGTAATTTAAGTTCTATATTAATCAATAATTAAACAATTTAATAAGGAGTTTTAAATAAATAGATCTTTTTATCAGATTAAAAAAACCTCAATTTTTTTCAAATGTTATCCCTTTGTAATTTCAGTTGAATAATCAACCAATAAAATCCTATTTATGAATCACTTAAATTTTATATATGTATGATCAAGCCTCTTTTTTTCCTATTTCCTTAAAAGGGTTTATATGAACATGCTTAAAACAATGATCGCGACTGCAATCATAGCGACTTCTGCATCTGCAATGGCAACTGAAGCTCAAGTTGCGCCAGCAACTGTTGTAACCAAAACAACCCAAACTGTTGCCAAAGAAGCTGCTGCACCTGTACAAGCGAAAGTTGAAGCTGCTCAAGCGACTGTTGCTGCAACTCAACAAGCGGCTGAAACTAAAGCTGAAGCAGTAAAAACAGAAGCGACGACTCAAGTAGAAACAGCTCAAGCAACAGCAGAACAACACGTTGAAGCTGCGAAAACTGAAGCAGTAGAAACCAAAGACGCGACTGCTGAAAAAGCAGAAGTAAAAGCCGAGAAAAAAGGCTGGTTCTCTTGGTTTAAAAAAGCAGCTTAAAATTTTTTAAGCATAAAAAAGATGTCAGCCTGACATCTTTTTTTGTTTTAGGTGGTTTCATTTAAATTCGATAATTTAAAAAAAATCCTCAATCTTCTATTCAGCCTTCTGCGCCAGCATCGTGGCAAAATGCTGCTTAATCCGCTGGCCCTGCTCATCGACACGATACAGCTCACCGATATCTTCATTGTATTTCACAATATTCCAGCCCTCAAAATACACTCGCAACTCCCCCGGCTGAAAAGCAAATGGAAAATCGGCTTGTGCCGGAATATCTGGCGTATCCATGGCACAAACAATCAGGTTATAGCCACCTGGCACGGTCGCCTGCTGCATCTGTGCAATGAGCGGTGGAATGGTTTTCGCCTCAAGAAACATCATTACTACAGTACAGTAGATAAAGTCATATTGGCCTGCAATGCTGGCATCCGTGTTGAGGTCGCGGCGCTGTACCTGCACATGATCAATCTGCTCGCTCTGAACAATCTGTCTTAAGGTTTGCAAACTGTTTTCGTTAACATCCCAGGCATCGACATTAAAGCCGTTCTGACTCAAATAAAGCGCATTACGCCCAGTACCACAGCCGACATCCAGCGCGCGGCCCCCTTTTAAATAGGGCATCGCTGCCAGCACTTCAGAATGGGTAGGATTTAACTGATATTTCTTGATGAAGTAATCCTCAGGCCGGCAGTAAAAACGTAGCTGACATTCGACATCTTCACTGGCAGAGACAATTTTGTGCCAGGCCTCAGGCTCAATAAATGGCGGTTGCTGCTCTGGTGTAAACACATGCTCGGATTGCACTGCACCAGATTCTTCTAGCATGGCAAAATGCAGCTCACCTTTTAATACTGTCAGTTTCGCCCAGGTGCCTGCTTTGGTATTGTGCTGATTCTTGAAGCCCTGAGGAATACTCTGCTGGTTCCAGACTGGAAGTTCCTTATAACATCTCAACTGTTGCATAAATTTTTGCCCTCCATATCATCCATGCTCCGCCTATCATTCTTTTGGCGGCGGTAATTAATTCAGCATAGCCTGTTCAAATCGGAATTGGAATCAGCGCCTGTTTGCGCTGTGCCGATGCAACAGCAAGATCAATACCAGTTTTCTATCAAAATAAAAAAGCTGCCTCTCTTGAGACAGCTCGGTTGTATATCAATGAGGAATATGGCGACTCGATTAATGCAGCAGTTCCGACTTCAGCCAGTTGATGTATTTGTCCTGATCCATAAAATCCGGTGCACTCCCCAGATCCAGACTGAAATACTGCTGATTGAACTGAATCACAATCTGTTCGGTATAGTGCCAGTCCTCGATCAGCGTGAAATATTGATTCAAGAACAACCGGTTCTTGTCCCCGTTATTCATCCTTTGTAATTTTTGATCTGTTTTATTTGCGACAAACTCACCGTACACCTGCTGAATATCAGCAAAAACCTGAATTGTTTGCATGACTCACCTGCTTGAATGTTATGTCGTGATCTGTGCGACCCCTTCAATTTAGCAAGCGAGTTTGAACAGCAGATGACAGTCCTATGGCAATCCTGTCATCTCAGACAAGTTATAACTTGTTTTCAACCGCTTTCTGGTTGGCTGTCGCCACTCGTTCCATCTGCTTATTCAGGTACAGCATTTCTTTATACAGCGCATTAAACTCTTGCACGGCTTTATCGTCATAGAACATAAAGGTGTTATTTCTCTTTTGCCATTTATACTTTTTCAGTACTGCAAATAAGGCATCGGCCTTGGCCAGAGTCTGTTTTTCAATTTCAAAAATGACATGTGCATTACTATTTTGCTGACTGTCTTTCAAGGTCAGGCTCAGTTGCTGGCGATAACGGTTCTTAATATCCAGTTGCTGCGCCTTGTCGATCAGCTCGGCATCGCGCTGCTGGATTTTCTGCTGATAGCTATTCACAATTTGATGGACTTGCTTGAGCATGACTTCAGTTTCTTTATAGCCTTGTGCCTGATCCTTGGCCAAGCGGTCGATATCCAGAAAATTCTGCCAGTTGGCGGCTTTTAAGTCACGTAGATACTGATTGCGTTCCTCGGCACTGTCGCGCAATTGCCCCAGCATAAATTCTGCCATGATGGCATAGTCACCATCCAGACGATCATCCTCAAGTTCAATTTGAATCGGTTTAGACCAGTCCTGTGCCTGCTGCGCAATACTCTCGGTTTTTTCTTCGAGCACGGTTTCATATTCGAGCAGCTCGGCCTGATGTTTTTGCTGAACTGAATTCTGATAAAACAGCCCAATAAAAATTGCCAGTGTCACAGCGGCTACAATCATAAAAACACGCGGCATGTATACGCTCCAGCTCTGTCAGTCAGATCTTGTTGATTTACATCCACTATGCTTATTTTTTAAACACAATTCAAGGCATTTGATTTTTCCAATAATATGTCTAGCTTAGACAGAAATTGCTCCTATCATAAAGCCATCCTTTCAGAACACTCTTTTGCCGATCTCGTTGCATCACAGCTTGGATAAGCCCGTTAAACAAAGTTATCTAGACTGACAGGCATACATTATGGGGAGTCAAACGGCAGACTCAGATTCAGCCGGTTCGGATCGAATTGCTCGCGGACAATATTCACATTGGTGGCATCGCGGTTAATTCCAAAAGGTTGCAGCAATACATACACCCCATTTCTTGGGTCTGAAGACTGCAAGCCCTGTGCGATGGCCAATACATATTCACGGAACACCACAGGCAGGCGATCCAGATTAGGGTCGGCAGGTGCACGCATCACATCAATATTCGCGACCACATCACCATCCACGCTATAAGCCTGAATTTCACGTTCAATTTTCATCAGACGCATTTGCAGGGCTTTGCGCTGGCTGTTCTGTTCCTGATAAGGCAACATTTTTTCAGTCACGGCGCGCAGTTCCGGTTCCGCCATGACGGTCAGAGTCGGTAAGACTACAGAATCAGCAGCAGGCGCAGCATGGCTTAATATCGGTAGGCTAAAAGCAGTACAGGCCGTAAGAAAGCCGAGTTTAATTGGTGTTAGGAGATTCATCATTTTCACCCTCGTTTGGAAAAGGGAAAGCGTCAAAGCTAAATCTTACAAATAATGCCAGTGCCTATTGTTAAGTTTGATAAACGGTCAATGATGCATAAAAAGGCAGGAAACCTAGAAAAAGAACAAGTTGAAACAACTGAAAAATAGAAAAGAATGCTGATCTGGTTTTGGTGCAGACAAAAAAAATCCCCAAACCAAGTTTGAGGATTTTTTGAATATGGTGGCGAGACCCAGGATCGAACTGGGGACACACGGATTTTCAATCCGTTGCTCTACCTACTGAGCTATCACGCCGATGCGGTGTATTAAGCCGTATCTGGCCTCATTAGTCAATCAAAATTATGAAAAAAATATTTGAGTGGCTGATTTTTGGCCTAAAAAAAATCCCTGATGGGATCAGGGATTGAAAACTTTGAAATCGTTTTAAAATATGGTGGCGAGACCCAGGATCGAACTGGGGACACACGGATTTTCAATCCGTTGCTCTACCTACTGAGCTATCACGCCGATGTCGCGTATTAAACAGTTTCAGCTGTAAATCGTCAAGAGCAGACAGAATAATTTTCTTCAAATGTTTACTTTTCCATCAACTCGCGTCAATTTGAGTCATAAATCGAACAGTGTTTACCAAAGACCTCAGCAATAAAACAGATTTAAGCCCTTATTTACATAAAAAAGCAGCCTAACGGCTGCTTGATATTGCTCTATCTTCAGATTTTTTCCAGATTGGCCAGACAGCGATGAATGGCCCCACAGCCTGGCACGAAGTTTTTCACGCCTTTTTCTTCTTCCATGCGGCAGACCTCACTCACCAGCCTTTCTGCAACGCCACGACCGCGATTGGCCGGATGCACCACAATATTTTCCAGAATCCGGCTTTCGCCCTGTCCGGTGCACCAGATTGCCCCAATAATTTTGCTATTAAATTCTGCGCTATAAACTGAGGTATACTGTGCAAGGTTTTGCTCTAGTTGTTCCATGGCATCTGCCCCGTCACTAAATTCAGGGCTCGTGTCATACAGTCGCTCAAGCTGGCTGCGCACTTCGTCATTTTCTAAAGAAGTATAAGCATGTACGGTGATAGGCATTGATAAACCCTCCTGAGCAATCTAATATGCGGTGACTTCGTCACGGCGAAAATATTTTCTACATCAATCATTTTGACGTATTTGAGGAACGTGTCTATGACAGATCGTATCAGTGAAGTGGTAAGAAATACCAACGAAACCAAAATTCGAGTTCGTTTGAATCTCGACGGTACTGGTCAAGGCACCTTAAACACGGGTATTCCCTTTTTAGATCATATGATTGATCAAATCAAGCGTCATGGCCTGTTTGATATTGATATTCATTGTGATGGCGATCTGGAAATCGATGACCATCATACTGTGGAAGACTGCGGTATTACGCTGGGTCAGGCATTTGCACAGGCATTGGGCGATAAAAAAGGCCTGAAACGCTATGGTCATTTCTATGCGCCACTCGATGAGTCTTTAAGCCGTGTCGTGGTGGATCTGTCTGGTCGTCCGGGTCTGTTTATGGATATTCCATTTACCCGTGCCATGATCGGCCGTTTTGATGTGGATTTATTCTCTGAGTTTTTCCAGGGCTTTGTAAACCATTCCTTGATGACGGTGCATATCGACAACCTGAAAGGCAAAAACAGCCATCACCAGATCGAAAGCGTATTTAAAGCATTTGCGCGTGCGCTGCGTATGGCCTGTGAAGTGGATCCACGTGCTGCCAATACGGTAGCTTCAACCAAAGGTACACTGTAATGACCCGTATTGCCCTTCTTGATTATGGCATGGGAAATTTGCACTCTGCGGCAAAAGCATTAGAACATGTCGGTGCCACAGTTGATGTGACCAATGATCCAAAACTGATTGCACAAGCAGACAAGATTGTCTTTCCGGGCGTAGGCGCGATGCGTGACTGCATGCAAGGTATGCACGAAGCCGGGATTGATGAAGTGGTACGTAATGCCGTATTTAACAAACCGGTACTGGCCATTTGCGTGGGTATGCAAGCCTTGATGCAGCATTCGGAAGAAAATGGCGGTACCGATGCACTGGGTATTTTCGAAGGTGCGGTCAAGCATTTTCCGGAAATGGCGGGTTTAAAAGTGCCGCATATGGGCTGGAACCAGGTGCATCAGGCTGATCCTGACCATCCGATGTGGAACAATATCGAACAGGATGCACGTTTCTACTTTGTACATAGCTACTATGTAGAGCCACAAGATTCAGACTTGGTGGCAGCTACTTGTACCTATGGCATTGAGTTCTGTACTTCAATTCATAAAGAAAACCTGTTCGCGACCCAGTTCCATCCGGAAAAAAGTCATACTGCCGGTTTGCAGTTATTGAAAAACTTTGTGGACTGGAAAATCTGATTTTCCTTTTCTCTAAAAGCTCGCAGATTGCGGGCTTTTTTATTGGTTATTTTTTACACTTTTCATTTATAAAAAATCTCTTTATCATAGAGTTGCTTATAAAAAATCTAATGAAAACAAAGGAAAAATAATGAGTGATACAATTCAGGATTCGGGGTGGAATGCATCAGGACGTTTTGGGCGACGTTCTTATATCGCATGGAATATGCTGCTGGGTTTTTGCTTTATGATCATCGGGATCATTGCTGCTTTCATTTTACCTGGAATGAGTCCAGAGACTTTAGATGGTAAAATGTCCATGCCTTTAATGGTGATGTTGGTTTTGATCTACGGCGTTGCGATTTATTTCAGCGTGATTTTTTTAATTCGTCGTTTACATGACCGTAGTCATAATGGCTGGCTTTCTTTACTGATTTTTGTGCCGGTCGTGAACCTTGTCTTTACACTTTACCTGTTATTGGCGCCAGGTCACAACGAAAGTAATGAATATGGTCCTCCACGCACCACACGTGGCTGGGAAACGCTTTTGGTGGTGCTGTATCTGGTACTTGCAGTTATTTTGGCAGCCTTTGCTGTCCCTGCTTATCAGAATTATGTTGAACGTGCTCAACAGGCGCAGATCGAACAGAGTAGCTATCACACTGATTAATCCTTGTTAAATTTTGCATAAAGCCCATTCTGCATGGGCTTTATTTTGCCTAGAACAGGAAAAGTGATTAAGCTGAACGCATTCATTTCATGATTGAAGCTTATGCAACAGCTGCTGGATACTTTACCAAGCAAGGAACAAATTCAGGCCTTTCTTGTATTTAAAAATCTTCCGATGCAACAGATTCAGGTGATTAATCGTCTGGAACAGTGTCATGCCCTTGCACAGGAGCTAAAAAGCCATGCAGTCCTGGGTTTCGATTCTGAATCCAAACCGACCTTTAAAGTTGGTGAGGTTTCTACCGGGCCACATCTGATTCAGCTGGCCACTTTAGATAAAGCCTATTTATTTCAAATGAATGATTCGATCTGGGATTTTCTTAAACCGATCTTTGCCAGTCGCGAGCAGATCAAGGTCGGTTTTGGCCTGAAAAATGATGCGCACCTGTTCCGTAAAAAAGGCATTGAACTGAATAGTGTGATTGAACTGTCCAAATGTTTTAAAGCTTTTGGTTTAAACAATCCGGTCGGATTAAAAAATGCCATGGCTTTGCTATTTCAAGTAAATTTTCCTAAATCCAAACGGATTAGTACCTCGAACTGGGCCAGCAAGAAGCTCAGCCCGGCACAAATTGATTATGCAGCAGCAGATGCCTATGCGCCCGTGCTGGTATTTGAAGAATTGTTGCGGCGGGGTCTCTTACCCAAAGAGATTCCCAATACTTAATCAAGAATCCGTCCTTCATCGACGGCTTAAGTGCTTGCATGGCCTGCTGGTACTGGCAACTTGATGTACGCATGAAAGCTGTGATGAACGCGGTCGATGAGAGAGCTGTGACTTTAGTAGATCTTACAGCTTCGATTATCGACCCGCTCAGTACACGACCCGTTGTGGAACATCTGATCGCCATTCAAGAGACGGATCACTAAAACCATTAAAATAAATTACCTCACTGCTACCTATCTATGGACAGGTTTTCTTTATTCATACCGTTTAAGAGTTAGAAATTTCGACTTTATTTGCTAAGATGAATACACTCAAATTCATTCTAAAGATTAAGCAAGGAGCGAAAGCATGCTGATCATCCCTGCAATTGACCTGAAAGATGGCAAATGTGTCCGTTTAAAACAAGGTCGTATGGAAGACGATACCGTATTTTCAGACGATCCGGTCGCAACAGCACAGCATTGGGTAAATGAAGGCGCTCGCCGCTTGCATTTAGTAGATTTAAACGGTGCTTTCGCAGGTACGCCAATCCATAAACCAGTGGTTGAAGCCATCGTCCGATCTCAACCTGATTTGCCGATCCAGATTGGTGGTGGTATCCGTTCTCTGGAAACCATTGAGCATTATCTGCAAGCCGGTGTTTCTTTTGTGATCATTGGCACCAAAGCAGTTCAGGATCCTGAATTTGTTGAAGAAGCATGTCGAAAATTTGCCGGTCATATTATTGTTGGGATTGATGCCATGAATGGCATGGTGGCAACAGATGGCTGGGCCAATGTGACTGATGTTAAAGCCACTGACTTGGCGAAACGTTTTGCCGATGCTGGCGTGTCAAGCATTGTCTATACGGACATCGCACGTGATGGCATGATGCAGGGTGTGAATATTGAGCAAACCGTGAATCTGGCGCAATACTCAGGTTTGCCTGTGATTGCATCTGGTGGTGTAACCAACCTGGATGACGTACGTAACCTGAAAGACCAACCAGGTATTTTAGGCGCAATTACCGGTCGTGCGATTTACGAAGGTACATTAAGCTTGCGTGAAGCACAGTTGTTGCTAGATGAGCAACAGGCGCTATAATTAAGCTTGCTGTAAAAGAGGTCTTCGGACCTCTTTTTTATTTTTTAATTTTCTGATCTCCTGGCATGTCTACACTTATTTCCAAAAATCACTCCGGCTGGATGGTGAAAGCGCCGCAACTCGCCCTGATCCTGATCACCATTATCTGGGGCGGCAGCTTTATTACCGTGCAATACGGGCTGAACTTTAGCAGTCCGATTATATTTGTCGGCCTGCGTTTTGCTGCGGCAGCGCTTGCCGTCACCCTGATTTCACTGAAGTCGCTAAAAGGCATGAACCTGAAAGAGGTGTTCGCTGGCGTGGTGATTGGCATCATGATCGCCATTGGCTACGGCACCCAAACTGTGGGCTTGCAGACCATCAGCAGCAGTGAGTCGGCCTTTTTAACCGCCTTGTATGTTCCGCTGGTTCCGATCCTGCTCTGGCTGCTATTTCGCAAAAAACCACATGTTATGACCTGGATCGGAGCGCTGTTTGCCTTTATCGGTCTGGTGTTTTTGACAGGAAATGGCTTTGCTGCGATTCAGCTCAGTTTCGGACAAACCCTGACTTTGCTTGGTTCGATTGCGATCGCACTGGAGATTATTTTTATCAGCTATTTCGCCGAGCAGGTCAATGTCCGCCGGGTCACGGTGCTGCAACTGATTTTTGCATCCCTGTTCTGCTTCATGATCGCACCTGTTTTAGGTGAATCTCAGTTACCTGGATTTCACTGGCATCTGGCAGGAATTTTAGTCGGTTTAGGCATTGCCAGTGCCTTGATCCAACTGGTGATGAACTGGGCTCAGCGCATGGTAGATCCTTCGCAAGCAGCGATTATCTATGCAGGTGAACCGGTATGGGCAGCCCTGTTTGGCCGTCTGGCCGGAGAACGTTTACCGTCACTGGCTTTATTAGGCGGATTGATGGTGGTACTTGGCGTAATTGCCAGTGAATGGAAACCAAAGTTTTTAAGAAAAGATCCAACAGAACAATTAAAACAAGATCTTTCTTAATTCTGCTAAATCCCCCCTTAAAAAAGGGGGATTTTTTCTCTGGGGAAATACGGCTAAAATTATTTGCTATACATCGGTCTATTGTCATTTAAGCGCATGATGCCGCGAATCGCCCGATACACAATCCAGATCCAGGCCAAAACCACCACAACCAAACAGAAGGCGGATGCACCAAATGCGACCCCTGCAAACAGGTTAGGATCTTCGCCGGTAAAGAACAAAAAGAAAAATGGAATAAAGGCGATGATATTCCAGAACAGATACCACCAGAAACTGCGGATCTGCCAGGTAAAATGGCTTTCAAAGATGGAACCGCGTACATCGCGTCGTTTCACATAGTTAATGATCAACGCCACGAGAGCCAGCAGGCCAGCACTAAAAATGGCAACAATATATAAAATGTACAGTGCAAAAGTCAGTGTGCGGTTTGAGTCTTTATCAATGGAATAGTTCACGTCCCCTCCTGGTACTTCCCCTAGATATTTAAACTATTCAATGGGGAAATCAGCCATATAATCAAAATGATGTTAAAGGCTATGGTACAAAAATATATCTGTCGGAAAGGTTGTTTTTGTGTTTTATGCCGTAATTTCTGCTGTGCCAGCCAGGCTGCCGGCCAGCCGCCCAAGAAGGCCACCAGATGCAGAGTATTTTCCGGAATACGGCGATTGCCAAGTTGCGCTGCTTCCTTATCTTGCGCATAAAGCCAGTAGCTGAGCGCATTCATCAGGCTGACAAATAACAAAACCAAGCCGCTGAGTAAACCGCCCAAGGTCAGAGCCACCAGAAAAAGAATATAGAGCACACAGGCAATTTGCATCCGCTGTAATTTTTCTGACTGATGTGGCTTGGACGGTTTGAATTTTGCTTGCAGACTTTTGGCTTGAGATGCTTTCAGGTACATCACTTGTTGCGCACGATAACGACCGCGTTCATCCAGAATGACCAGATAATCCAGCGCACAGCCCACGATTGGACGTGGGCCAGGCTTGGCAAAGTCCTTGATATGCAGAAATACGCGATCTTTGGCTGGGTCACTGGGCTGAATGAAACCATAGCCCTGATCATCAAACCATTCCACCAAACGTCCCTGATCGCGCATATCCCCTATCCTTTCTAATCTGATTGTTTAAGCGGTGACGAATTTTAAGCGTTCAATCAGCATATTACGCATTTCATCCGGATTTTTTTGCAAAATATCTTCGCCTGTCCGGCCTAATGCTGCGTTACGCTGTGCCACCTGCAGGCGCATCATCCAGAATCGTCCTGCCGCCATAGCCAGATACAATTCCAGACAGGCGCGTTCATCACTGGTTAAAGGACGAATCGTTTCATAGGCATTTAAAAAGGCAATCGCTTTTTCTTCGTTTAACACCACGTCAGGATATTCGGTACAGAAGTCATTTAAAGTAATGGCAATATCGAACAACCATTCATCTTTATTTAGTTCATAAAAATCTAGAATACCATTCAGCTGATCGCCTTCAAATAAGGTATTGTCACGGAACAGATCCGAATGAATAAAACCGCGTGGACGGTCTGGATATACCACTGTTAAAGCCTCATATAAACCTAACAGTTTACCCAGCAAGACTTTATCAGCCGGACTCAAGCTCGGTTTGATTTCTTGAGAAACGGCCAGCCAATATGCATGATCACGTACGAAATTACGTTGCAATTTAAAGTCTTTTAACGCCACGTGCATTTTCGCCTGAGCCACTGCAATCGCTTCAACTTGTCCAATGGTAGAGGGCATCGGATGCTCACCCATCAGACGCGGTGCAATCTGTGCCGGTTTATCTTTAATACTGTGAATTGCTTTGCCTGAATGCGATAAAGGCACCGGAACAGCCAACCCGGCCTGCCCCAGATGTTCCAGAACCGGAACCAGTTCGCCTGCTGCCTGTTCATCCATATCTTCAAATACGGTCAGCACATATTGCTGGTCTTCGCAGACTAAAAAATAGTTGGTATTTTGAATACCGCCTTGAATGGGAATCAGATCAATCGCCTTTAAACCATAAGGCGCTGCAAAATCCTGAACTTCCTTTAAAGTCAAAGTGGTATAAACCGACATAGAAAACCTGCGAAAAAACTTACATAATTTTGCTAGAATACCGTTTCCATCTGCCAAGGTGTAGCGCTTGCGTGGGTGAGTTTCATAATCGGCTGTAATAATTGGAAAAATTTATGCTAGCTAAACGTATTATTCCTTGTCTGGACGTGGATAACGGCCGCGTGGTCAAGGGTGTCCAGTTCCTTGATATTCGTGATGCGGGTGACCCGGTCGAAGTGGCGCGCCGTTATAATGAACAAGGTGCCGATGAAATTACTTTCCTTGATATTACCGCTACACATCATGGACGCGATACCACTTACCGTACAGTAGAACGCATGGCTGAATCGGTTTTTGTACCCTTGACTGTCGGTGGTGGTGTACGTAAAGTCGAAGATATCCGTCTATTGCTCAATGCCGGTGCAGACAAAGTCAGCATTAACTCGGCAGCAATTTATAATCCTGAATTTGTGCAGGAAGCATCCCAACGCTTCGGCGCACAGTGTATCGTGGTGGCGATCGATGCCAAAAAAACTGGCGACCACAAATGGGAAATTTTCACCCACGGTGGCCGTAAAGAAACCGGGATTGATGCGATTGAATGGGCGGTGAAAATGGCTGACTTCGGCGCAGGTGAGTTACTGATTACTTCGATGGATGCCGATGGCACCAAAGCCGGTTATGACATTGCCCTGATGCGCGCCATCAATGACCGCGTCACGGTACCGACGATTGCTTCTGGTGGTGTGGGTAATTTACAGCATTTGGCGGACGGCATTATCCATGGTGGTGCTGATGCAGTACTGGCAGCTTCAATTTTCCATTTTGGCCAGCACACCATTCCGGAAGCCAAAGCTTATATGGCAGCCCAAGGTATTGAAATGCGCCTTTAAGCCGTTTTAGATGATGATTTAATTAAAGAGTGTTTTTATAAACACTCTTTTTTTATGCCTTAAATAAAACAACACAGCAAATACGGGACAAAAAAAAGGAGTCTTTCGACTCCTTATAAAACCAAGATAAGACTACAGCACTTGGTATTCAAAATAACTCATTACACCCAGAAACATTATCAGTATGAGGCTTTGCTCACCGACGTGAGCAACTATAAGTGAAATCCGCAGGACAATATTGACAATACAATCGTATTTTATTGACAAATCACGACAAAGCCCTATTTTACTCCATAACCTGCGTATTTAACTGCTTCATTACCGTATTTTTTGCAGTATTTTTTATCATTTTAGAGGAAGCATCGGCCGATTTAACCGGAAAATATTGTTCTGCCCAGCGGTTGAGTTTTTTCGAGATCGGTGCAGGCAAGCTCAAACCTAAAGGATTCTGTTCCTGCAAATCTGCCGAGGAAATCACCCGGGTACCGAGCAGATAGTCAAACCAGGGCTTGGTCACGCACCAGTTGGCATCCTGATTGCTATTCATATGATGATCATAATGCCAGGGCAATTTCTTTTTGGCCCATTCTGGTTCCAGATGAGCCCGGCGATGTAAATAATAATAGTTGCCTGCACTATATAGGGCGGCCAGTGACATGCCTTTGGAAAAAGGATAAAAACTGAGTCCAAAAACGGTCGCGACGACTGCCAGTGATGCAATTTCATTGCGGGTACGCCAGTTGTCCAGTCCTTCTACATAGCCGAAATCGGAAAATTCCGTTTTTCGCACAATCCGGTGATGCTCCCAGTGTGAGCGCATACTCTCGGGTACCGGACTATAACGGCTCTGTCCCGGCCGGTGAACACCATGCAATACATATTTATGTGCAAACCATTCAAATCCATTTGCGACGACAAGTCCTGCCAGAAAACCTTTCCACATAATCTTTTACCTCTTGGTCTATTTTTAATATAGGCTAAATAAAAGACTAGATATTGACCAAAATATTCAATATGATTGACAAAATACGACAAAATAAAAGAATTAAAAATGCTGGTTCTAAAAAACTACGTAGGTTCAGTATACGGTGGTTTAGGACATTTACTTTTGGACTATTATCAGTTGAAACAGCTTGAAGTCCCTGAGAAATTATTGGCCATTCAAAATCTGGAACGCTTTGATTTCGCCCTGTGGCGTGATCTGTTAACAACACTTGATCAACAGCTACAGCGACCGGCTTTAGGCCTGGAAATCGCCCAGCTGGTTGAAGCTAAACACCTCGGTATTATTGGCTATCTGGCACTCTCAAGTGAGACCTTGGGTGAAGCCTTTATGCGCTATCATGATTATCATCGTCTGATTTATGATGGCGGCCTACTTCAGCTGCAATGGCAAGGCGATTATCTGTCGATTGGCTGGGTTGAAGTTCCGTTTCATCTGAATACCCAATTGACCGATGAAATCGCGATTGCGCTAATGACGGAATTCGTGAAAGCCAATGTGCAGAACCCGCACGGGGTTCAGTTATATGAAGTGCATTTCCAGCATGCAATGCCTAAAAATATTGCACTCTATGAGCAGTATTTCGGCTGTAAAGTCCGCTTTTCTCAAGCCAGAAATCAGGTATTGATGCATGTCAGTGAACTGTCCAGACCGCTGAAACAGGGCGACCAGAGCTTGCAGAAACTGCTGATGCAACAGGCCAAAGCATTGCTAGAAAAATTTCCGCACTCCACTCTCATTGATCAGCAACTGCAACAGGCAATTCTGATTGGCCTGCAAAAAAACCTGTTTCAGATCGAGCATATTGCCGAGCAGATGAATTTTTCCGTGCGTCAGTTACAACGCCATTTGCAGAAACAGGGCAAAACCTATCAGCAATGTATGCAGGAAATCCGCTGCATGATGGCGATGCAATATCTGAAAGATCCGCACTTGAGTTTGCAGGAAACTGCCATGTTACTCGGTTATTCTGAACAGAGTGCGTTTCAGCGCGCCTTTAAGCAATGGACCCAGCTGACACCGCAGCAGTGGCGCCAACAGAATATGTCAGCCGCTTAAACCACAAGCATGTTGGTTTGATAGATGGGCTTCAAGCAGCGTTGATAATTTAAATCCATTACCCCTATGACCTAATAATAAATATAAAAATAAGAATTTAAAATATGGATAAATATCTTGCCGAATTGCTCGGCACGTTCTGGCTAGTGTTTGGAGATATTGTGGGAGCAGAAAATTAGGCTTTTTAATAAAAACCCTCTAAAAAGCCAGGATTTCCAAATACCATTTTTCTGCATGTTTCACATGGAGCATGCAGATCATCGCGCTTAAAAATGCTTATAAAAATGGATTTTCAATTTCATCCAGATCATCACGCTGAATTTTTTCTGGCAAGTCCTGCGTGTTTTCCAGTTGTTGTACCACATCATTCAGAAAAGCCTGCAAGGCTTTGGCCACTTTCAGTCCCTGCTGATCCTTGGTGATTTGCAAGTTGCCATACAGGCTGACGCAGTCCAGATCATTTTCCAAAGTCAGATCATGAATGGCATGGGATTCGCTGCCATTTTCAAATGCTTTAAACATATCCTCTTCACCTGTCTTTGTTATTTTCAATGAACGTCTGATGTCGATGCTACCCGAATCCCGGTTTTTTCAGCAAGCTTATTTCAACAGCTGCAAAATATATTGCAACAAGGCATCAATCAGCTGTTTCACAATGGCATCTTGCGTTGCATTGTCTATCGCACCGCCAGTCGCAGAGGAGGCCGAACTGCTTGAACCGGAAGACTTAAACTCGCGTTGTAATGCCTGCAGGTTTTCTTCAGAAACATCTTCGGCACACTGGCTTTCTGCATCCCAATTAGAGTATTCAATTTTCTGGTTGGCTTTTACTGCATTTCCAGTCAGTGGCAGCTTATAGGTATTGCGTTTCTGTTCTTCGGTGAGCTGCGGGAACAGATTAATTCCAAGCTGTTCTTCCAGATAGCAGACACTAACAATACGCACTTTGAGCGAATTGTCATTCGGTGCATAGTAAGCACCAATAGCACCGGTTTTCGGCATATAAACTGCCTTATAGACCGCAGTTGGCACAATCACGCCATTGCCAATGGTTTTCAGCTTCTTCCCGGCAAAGATCGGCCCGGTCACCACATAGACATCCTGTTTCTGCTTGGTCACAATGGCACGGGTGGCCTCTTCCAGCTCACGCCAGACTTGCTGATTATTCTTGGGCGCTTGCGGCACCATATTGGCCAATGAAAAACTGTCAGACTGCGCGGCCTTGTTAGGCATATCCGCATTCGGCGCCATATGACCGCGGTCATAACCTGAACCACGATAATCCGCCAATGTGGCACGATGCTTCGCACTGACCCGATCTTCTTCATGAAAATTATCTTCACGGGGAATTTTCTGGCTTAAGCGTGCTGGCGTTAAGGCTTCTGCAACCCAAAGTGGCGTTTTAGATACCCCGGAATAACCGACATTAAAGCCATTAAAACACAGTGAATAGCTGTCTTTTTTCAGACTGTCTTTTATCAAATATGGCGGTACATCACGATAAAACTGGTTCAGACAGGCAGAATCACTGGAAGAGGATAGTGACACCCACTGACTGATTTTTTCCTGACCAAAAGCGATGGCGAAGCTGCTCGAAGCCACCACGCCCAGAATGACTTTAATACTATTATCATTTAAAAACTGAAAAAAAGAGTTCTTGGGTTTACGCTGCTTCTTGGCCATTCTTACACGTACTTTTTAGATCAATACAGATTTTGACCGAGCTTAACAAGCTGTATAAGTGAAGTATATCTTGGCTCTACCATTCGTTTACTAAATAAACAATAAGTATCCAAAATCCCGGGCAGTTGTAACAAACTGTCTAATTTTATTTCTTTTTAAATGAGGTTTCTCGGTGTTTGCGTAGCTTTGTTTGGCTCAGTAGATTGAGTGTGTAAAGCTAACGGCCTATCTCAATTCGTACAATTATTAGCAATGGTGTCAATCATGAATTCCAAACTCTCTAAAGCATTAGGTTTAGGATTATTCACAAGTGTGATCAGCGTAGCTGCATTTGCTGAGCCACCGGTTCAACCAGGTGAAACACTTGAAAGCTTGTCTAAAGCTAAAATTAGTACCAAGGTGAATGGTCAGGAAGCCTCTTTAGAAAGCTTGGTGAACTCTGGTCAGATTCGTCTGGTCGATCCGCGTGCAGCAGCACCGCAACCAGCCATGCCAAACACACAGGCACCAATGCCCAATGATCCAGCAATGACTCAGGCACCAAATTCAGGTACTGTTTCTCCTCAACCACCTGTCACAGAACCAGGTATGAATGAAGCAGAGGTGCCGGCCAATCTGGTTGAACCAGCCACTGAATCAGAAGTAGAAGCCAGCACGTCTATGACGACGCCTCAACAACAACCAACACTGGAAGAACAACAAGCAGCTGTACCAGCAATGTCTGAAGAGCAACAGCAAGCAGCTATTGCTTCAGAACAACCGATGCCTGAAGCACAGCAACAAGCGGCTGTGACTGAAGCAGATGTGAGCAATGAACAAACTGAAATTGCGGCTCAATCTGATGCAGAGCCAGTGCTGATGGAAGAACCTTTGAATGCTGCACCTGAAATGCCAGCAGCTGCGGTAGAACTTGAGCAATAATCTGAAGCTCATTTATTATTTCTCCCATAAAAAAACCAGAGTGTGCCTCTGGTTTTTTTATGCTTTTTTATTTTATTTACATCTGAATCTGGGTGCCCAGCTCGACCACACGGTTGGGTGGAATCTGATAGAAATCACTGACCGGACTGGTATTGCGTTGCATAGAAATAAACAGCTTTTCCCGCCACGGTGCCATACCCTCACCCACAGTATGCATAATCCGTTCACGTGAAATAAAGAAACTGATCTGCATCAGGTCATATTCAAAATCCCATTGCTCATAGGCCTGCTGTAAAGCTTCCGGAATATTCGGCTGATCCTTAAAACCATAATAGATAAAAACCCGGTAAAAATGTTCACTCAGTTTTTCCAGTTCAATCCGCTCCTGCCTGTCAACAAAAGGAATATCCCGGGTAATCACTGTCAGCATGATATTGCGTTCATGCAAGACCTTATTGTGCTTAATATTATGCAACATGGCATGCGGAACAATATTTGGTGTACCGGTCAGGAAAATGGCATCGCCTGGCACAAACTTGGTGCCTTCCCCCATCGAAATACTTTTAATAAACAGATCAATCGGCAAGGCATCCTGTTCCAGCCGGTTCAGTACCAACGCACGCCCATCTTTCCAGGTCATGAGAATCGTAAACAGTACCGCGCCAATCAGAATCGGCACCCAGCCACCCGAAGTAATTTTCAAGGACGTTGAGGCCACAAAGACTAAATCCAGTGCCAGGAATGGCACAGCAAATAAAGCTACTTTCCAGACCGGCCAACGCCAGAAGCCATAGGCCAGAATCGAGATCAAAATGGTGCCGCAGAGCATGGTCATGGTCACCGCGACGCCATAAGCACTGGCTAGATTGGCACTATTTTCAAACAGTAAAATCAGGATCAGCACCGAGATAAACAGCATCCAGTTAATGAAAGGCAGATAAATCTGACCACGCTCCAATGCAGAGGTATGCTTGACTGACAGGCGCGGCAAATAACGCAATTGAATGGCTTGATTGACCATAGAAAATACCCCAGTAATGACCGCCTGTGAGGCAATCACCGCCGCTGCAGTCGCCAGTCCAATCATCGGAAATAAGGCCCAGTCGGGCAGCAGCATATAGAAAGGATTCGCCAGTGCTTCAGGACTACGCAGTAACAAGGCGCCTTGCCCGGCATAATTCAGCAATAAACATGGCAAGACAATAATGAACCAGGCCAGACGAATCGGCAGACGGCCAAAATGCCCCATATCGGCATAAATCGCTTCACCCCCAGTCATGGTCAGAATCACCGCCCCCATGGTCAGAAAAGCCACATAGGGCTGATCGACCACAAAATGATAGGCCCAGTAGGGATTCACCATCCAGAGTACAAACGGGGTCTGGATGATGCTCCACAAACCAAAACCGCCAATCGACAAAAACCAGAGCATGGTTAAAGGGCCAAAGAATTTGCCCATGGTGGCTGTGCCGTGTCGCTGAACCATAAACAGTCCAGCCAAAATCCCGATGGATAAAGGCACCAGCCATTGATTGAAAATGGGTGTCGCAATACTCAGGCCTTCAATGGCTGAGAGCACGGAGATTGCCGGAGTAATAATCCCATCACCAAAAAATAGTGAGGCACCAACAAAGCCCAAAGCAATCAGGAATATTTTCTTTTGATCAGAGATTCGTGTGGTACGCAGGTTTAATGCCAGTAGTGACATGATCCCACCTTCGCCGTTGTTATCGGCACGCATGATCACCATGACGTATTTAAAGCTGATGGTAAGCATCATGCACCAGAAAATCAGGGACAGGATGCCGAGTACAGAAGCTTCGCTAATGGCAAGATGTGCGGTGAGGAAACATTGGCGCAGTGCATAGAGCGGACTGGTACCAATATCTCCGAAAACGACCCCAAGCGCAGCCAGTGTAATCACCGGGAGAGCTGCCTTTTGTGCAGTGCTTTGCATATATTGTCTTCGTTTTTAACAAGCATTTTTGCGAATCATAGCACCGCATTAAAAGTTTTTCCGCAAATCAATTGTTTCAGCTTGGCACAGCTGGTTTTTTTCGCTATTATCCTCCGCCTATGGTGAGGTGTCCGAGTGGCTGAAGGAGCACGCCTGGAAAGTGTGTAAACGTTTATAGCGTTTCGAGGGTTCGAATCCCTCTCTCACCGCCAGAATTTAAAAACCCGAATCACATGATTCGGGTTTTTTTATATTTAATTTTATCCATCATCCCATCAGTAAAAAAAATTATCTGCTTAGATCTTAAAATATTATTATCTATCGCCTTAGGCAAAGGCATTGAATTAATACCAGTCCTCGTTCATAAAAATCTTTTGCAACACAACACTTACGCTCAATTCTATTTTTAAAAACCTTCATTTTTCATCAGCCAAAAAACTGATGAATTGTGCAGTTTCTGTACGCCATTCATTTCAGGTTTTTATTTATGTGTTCAAACAAAAAACTGGCACAGAAATAGCTTAATTTTATTGTCATCAAAGCTATGTTATGTTGCTTATAAATCAACTAAAAGGAGAATAAAAACCACAGGATAGAAAGAAATAACCAAGTGAACCGAGCCATTCAAATTTGAAGTTAAAAAATAGATACACTGCTATTCGGAGAGCGAACATGAATAACAGCGCAAACTATGCCAAACAGATTAAAAATGCAAAACGTGGCGGTTATACCCCGACCATTGCCAAGGACATCAATAAACATAAAATTCAAAAAGCCTTGAGACTCATCGAACAGTGGAGAAGCCTCGCTCAAGAACTCAAACCTCAAATGCAGTTTGATATGGCCTTTACTTTAGAGGAATGTGCACAAGAATTAGATCGCATCCTGAAAAACAGATAAACCTTATAACCGACTCATATCCATAACCAATCCTGTGCTTTCACCCTCGCCCATATCTTCACATATGGGCGATTTCTTTGCGCATAGCCCAAAACAGAACTTTTCATCCATCGGGTCAAAATAAACAAATCCTGCCGAAACAGTTTAAACGGTTATTTTTTGGCTTGCGTGGCCAAAAAAAATCTGTAAAATGCACTCCACCATGCCGGCATAGCTCAGTTGGTAGAGCAACTGACTTGTAATCAGTAGGTCCACAGTTCGAATCCGTGTGCCGGCACCATATCTTAGCCTCGCTTTTTAGTGAGGCTTTGATGTTTCTGGGTTTTGGTATTTTCAGCTGAGTCTTCTTGCACTTTCTAGTGCTTCGATTGTGCCGTCACTTGCACATATCTCACGATCCCTTCCTGATATAATTTTTGGCACAGTTTCGCTGTCATCTGAATTTTAAAATGATCCAGTTTTGAGCCTTGAGCCTGATCATCTGATGCTTTTGAATTCAAAGTTTTTTGCACGTAATCCGCAAAGCCGGAAAATACCGGTTCAGACAGATCCTGAATCTGGATATTTTTAAATTCAAAACGATCCAGACAGGCATATAACGCACCCACAGACATGAGATCTTTTAAATTCACATCGGCAGATTTCAATAAAAACTGATATTTACGCCGTTGCAAGGCATTTAAATTTTCCCAGCGCTCAGACAAAACCAGATGGTGAAAACCAATCCGCGCATTTGAATTTAAAACACTATGGACCTGCTCCAAAAATACAGGAACAGGACTGTGATAAGCTGCATCCAGACACAGCACCACATCAAAACGCTGGGAAAATGGCAATTCTTTTAAACGCAAAAATGATGCCTGATAAATAGCATTCAGTTCCGGTAGATGTTGCTGAATATTAGCTACACAAGCAGCTTGTAGCTCGACACCAGCCAGATATTGCACCTGATAGTGTTGTTGCCAGTACAGCAAGCTGGCGCCCTGACCACAGCCTAAATCCAGCAGTTTATCTTTTGAATTTAAATTTACAGATTGCGCAAGGTGATCGGCGAGCATTCGACAGGCAGCCGCATAATCCTGCTGACCTGCTTGCCAATACCCTAAATTGCTCCAGGGCAATTGCGCGTGATCGCCCAACACAGCGGCATCAATCGCATACTTGTGCTGGGGAATACGCTGACGCAGTGCCTGAAGCCATTGCATGGATTAATAACCCAGTTGCGGTGCAACCTCGACCACAGGTTTTAAACCCTCAAATGGTAAAGGTGCACCAAAAATTTCCGCAATTTTCATCGCTGAGGTCACTGCCGATTCCAGAATTGGCAAACCGTCACATGACCATGAACCGCAGAAGAAGACTTTACGATTGGCATCCAGATGACGTTGCTGCAATTCCTTATTCAGTGCCACGGTATTGGCATCGACCACTGCACGCGTTAGCATCACCGATTTGATCACTTTTTTCGGATCAATCTCGGTTACCGGACGCCAGGTCTGAAATACGGCCGACTTGCCGACCAGAGAAGGTTCAATCGAGTTAAGCCACACGGTAAATTGCTGACGGGTAAATTTACGATCCATCATATAGCTGAGTACGGCCCAGTCTTTACGCTTTGGCGGCATCACGCTGGCATCGGTATGGATGACCAGTTCACCCTGTTCGAATTTGAATTTCTTCAATAATTCAATTTCACTGGCAAACTGTTCTGGATCCAGGAACTCCTCAATTTTGGTGGTCGGTGTCGCGACAATCACCCGGTCAAACAGTTTTGAATAACCGGCCGCATTTTCAACTTTGACCTGATCGCCCTGCTCTTGTACCAGTGTAATTGCTGAACCGTCTTCAATCTGAATGCCTTCAATCAGCTTATCGACCAACGCTGGTGTACCGCCTTGCAAACGCAGTAAAGCATCACCATCGGTCAATTGACGCAGGAAAATTAACAACGGTTTAGCTGGCCATTCACCAATGGTTTTCGGATTGCAGGTACAGATGGTATATAGCACCGGCATCACCGCACCATGCCAGAATACTTCTTCAATCTCGTTGCGGTTGATAAATTCTGCCAGGCTGATGTCCTGATTTTTCGATTTAAAGAATTTGGTCAATGCAACTTTTAACTGCAACAGGCCTTTGACCAGACGCCAGCCATACTGCTGCAGGCCTTTACGGTTATTGATAATCGGGATATTGCCAATTCGGCTGCGCGATGTGGTCAGCCAGGTTTCAGTTTTATCTTCAAATAACCAGCTGCAGGCCATATAGGTCCGCACCGGATAAGTTTTAATGCCCAGATGCGTGGCCAGACTCAGGGTGTTTTTCCACAGATAGGGATTCATCACACGTAAAGGTGCGTCAATCAGGCCCCCTTCAAATTCAAGGCTATGACTGTCCATGCCGCGACCTGGAAGTGCTTCAAAAATCGTGATGTGATGCCCTGCGTCCTGGAGAATTCTGGCTGTAGCCAGTCCGGCCATGCCACTACCAATTACTGCGATATCCAAACTGATCATCCGTCATTGAAAAACTACAGAAATTATGTACCATGCGCCAATCAAACAGGTTATTAAAATCTTCCAGAATATATGTTTTTCGTAAAGGCCTTTTTGTTCAATTTCACCTGCTTTTTATTCATTTTTCTGCCTTAGTTAAAATTCCATCAAATCTAAGATTTTATTCATATTTTTATCTAAAAACTTGAAAATTCGCTTTAAAAACAAATAATTTAATTAACCATTTTTATAATCCTTGGTTGACAAATACTTTTTAAATACCTATGATTCGCAGCATACGAAAACCATAAATTCATCCGGTTCCATTCAGATGCGTTTATGCGAAAATTGTTTAAAACGACAAGAAACTACAGCGCCTTATAAAATAAAAGCCTCTGCGAAAGCAGAGGCTTCTTTGTTTTCAGGCTTGGTTGATCATGCAGCAGGGTATTGCGCTTACTTGATTGCCTCGCATAAGCCGCTTAAAAAGCATAGAGTGCAATTCCTCAATTCTCATTTTGTTCTCAAATAGAAATCAAATGGCATGATATTTTTGTCTAGAATTCATAAATCTCTAAACTAAAAAAATAAAAAATCCAGCAACTTGTGCTGGATTTTTTGCTTCAAAGAACTAGGTTTGAATTAGATTTTACCCACCAGGTCGATTGATGGAGCAAGTGTTGCTTCACCTTCTTTCCATTTTGCCGGACAAACTTCACCTGGGTGCGCATGTACATATTGTGCAGCTTTCACTTTACGCAGAAGCTCTTGTGCATCACGGCCGATACCACCCGCGTTGATTTCAATGATCTGGATTTTACCTTCTGGATCAATCACGAAGGTACCACGATCTGCCAGACCTTCAGCTTCAATCAGTACTTCAAAGTTTTTAGACAAAGTCCAGGTTGGATCACCAATCAATGGATACTGGATTTTACCAATCACGTCAGAGGTATCATGCCAAGCTTTATGGGTGAAATGAGTATCGGTAGACACACCATAGATTTCCACACCCATTTTCTGGAATTCAGCATACTGATCAGCAAGATCGCCTAATTCAGTTGGACAAACAAAGGTAAAATCTGCAGGATAGAAAAACACCACTGACCATTTACCTTTCAGGTCTTGCTCAGAAACTTCGATGAACTGACCATTGTGGTAAGCAGTTGCATTGAATGGTTTGATTTCAGTATTGATTAAACTCATGAGATATTTCCTCTGGCTTATTTCTGGGATTGCTTATCTTGTGAAGCTAGAATACGAAAAATTTTAAAATAGGTAAAACCGCAAGTTTTTATAAAAATGATCGCTTTTTTAGATCATAAATTTCTATCAGTATTTATTATCTTATTTATTTTCTCGATGCAGAGTTGTCCCCATCAAAAGCAACCTGATGTTTTAAGATTTACGATTCTTTTAATAAGTCGGGCTTTATTCAAACTTAATATAAATCTCGAGGATATAAAAAACCCACCGTATTCAGGTGGGTTTTAATGATAATTTACCGTTCTGATAAATCAAAATGGAAGTCCATATATAGAATCAGCAATTAAATATATTTCATATAGTTAATTACCAATTCTAATTTTTTGTAAAGTTAGAATAAATAAGGATTCATAAAATATGAATATCAGCTTCACTAACTTTACAAAATCTAATCTCTACTTTAGATCTATTAACTGCTAGAACAAATCGCCCTAGCAGCAGTTTAAGTCTAGTAATATAGAATTACCTTGTTTAGTCCTCTTATTGACATATTTCTTGAGAGTAAATCCGGAAACTTCTTGTACTTGAGTCATATTTAGCTACCAAGCCTCGCCAACGAGCTATCTGATTTCTTAGATAACCCTCAACCATAGGGCATTCACGAGCTACATCATAAGATCGACTTTCGTAAGGAATTAAACGATTAAACTGTAATTTTCTCCATTTTTGCCCATCATAAATACTCGCAAGATAATATCCTGAATATCCGTAATTAGTGTGACGTCCCCTTCGAGCTATACCACCAGAACGATCATCATTACGATAAATATAAATAGCTCCTGGAGCAGTGTGAAATCTATCTCTTACCATTTCACCCGATATAACAATTTCAGTTGGTGTAGTCACCATCAATCTTCTCCTTAAATTTCAATTAAACAACTGTAACCAAAGAAAATTTATCTTATCCATGGTATGTTGATATTTTGCTTAAAGAAGATTAGATCGTCTGCCGTGAAATGAGGATAGGCAATGTTTTTACCACCAACAATGATTGAAATAATAAAAACCATGTATGACAACCTGGATGTTGCACAAAAGCTTCCTCGTAATCAGAAATTGGGATATAAAGACCATAGAACACTAACTAGGCACCAACAAGCCTATACTGACATGACAGATGTGTTGTTTGGTTACATAGTTTCAACAGCTAAAATTGAACTAAATAATTATTTAACCAACGTGCAAAGATTTCTTTGCACGTTAAATGCAGCCATATTTGAAACAGAAGCAAGTGATAAGTTTGTTTCGCAACAATACTGGTCCTATGTATATGCACCTATGCTTGCCTGCTTGCTCGACCATTTTAAAAGTGAAAAGTATAAAGGTAACACAATTCACTCTATTGCTAATCTGCTAATAGATTGGGAAAATCATTCTGATCTATCTAAACGTGCCAAATGGGTAAAGGACTCAATAAAAAAACAATACACTTATCAAACCCCTGAATTTACTCGATGTGTAAATGATATTCGTGGTAGTAATACTCAAAGTCGTGAAATAATAAATAAAAATTTAAAAGTATTTGATGAAGTGGACTGCTCCCAGTATCCTAGACACGAGACGGCCTCATTTTGAAGC
>DDAT01000050.1:0-16614 GCA_002332985.1 Acinetobacter lwoffii
GTCGGCTATATTACTCTCTATTTCTAGAAAGTCAACCAGTAATGAAAACTATTTTTAAACTTTCTTTCTAAAACCGAACTTAATCAAACTTAACTAAGTCACTGTTTTATCAGAAGTTTTAATCCTCATCACCGCCGATGGATGTGCATTCTACAGGATTTCAGGAGGCTTGCAACACTTCTTGCAAAGATTTTTTATCGTGTGTTTATTTTTCAAACCAATAAAAATATAAGTAATTGTTATATATAGTTAATTTATTTTCATTGTTTTTGAATTTTATTGAGCACATTCAATAAAACCCCTCCACAAACACAATAACATATTGTTTTATTTCAATTTAAATTATAAAAGTCTTTATCACATGACTTATATCGTTCAATTCACATTCTATTCTTGTTTGATTCTTCATCAACCTGGCGTTTATATACACAAAACTTGTTTTATCCGGTCTTCATCCAAGATACATAGGCCCTATTTAAATATGGAAATATTGATTGCAACGCTAAAGATTAAAAAGCCATCGCTATTGAGCAATGGCTTTTGGAGTACTGAGGAACAATTAGAATTTCATACTGACACGTGCCCAGTAATTACGTCCCATATTATTAAACTGCTCGGTTGTTGGTAAACCTGTCCCGGAAGCCCCCATTTTATTTAAGTGCTCGGTATAAGTCCGGTTTAGGACATTATCGACTCCGACTGATATATCCACGCTATCCATGACATGGTAGCTACCATTTAAAGACAAAGTGCCAAAGCCTGCGCTCTGCTTATTGTCATAACCAACGATATTACCTTCTCGTTCACTAATACGACTTTGACCATCTACTACACGCCACAATAATCCAAAATTATATTTGTCTTGAACATAGCGCAAGTTAACACGGGCTTCTAAAGGAGAGATTTGTGGCAAAGGCGTATTATCTGTGGTGTTTTCACCCCAGGCATACATGGCGCTGATATCGGCCTGCAGGCGGTCAGTAAACTGGTAACCAATTCCAGCTTCTGCACCAGCGATAGTGGCATCGACATTACGGGTATGTGCTTCAAGCATTCTCATCATGCCAGTAGGTTTATAGGTTGTTAACACATAATCATTAATCAAACCTGCGTATGCGGATGCCCATGAGTTGAAATGACCATGCTCATGTTGATAACCAAAATCTAGCTGTAATGTCTTTTCAATATCAATATTGGCAAAAGTATTGACGTTATCATTTCCCGTTTTAGGACTAAATAACTCCCAATAATCTGGCATACGCTCCACATAACCTAAACCGATATAAGTTTTCCCGTCATCATGCTCGGGATGAGGATTTTCAAAACGTATAAACGCGCTTGGTAAAGTTTCTTTACGTTCTTGTGCGGATTGAACTGCATCAACTTCAACTTGATCGATACGCAAACCAGAAACCAGTTTATTATTTTCATTAAGCTGATAGCTTAATTCACCAAAACCACCTACAGACTGAAATTCCATATCGGTCATGCGTGGCATATTCTGATAGGGAACGCCAGCTGTTGTCTTACGAATCGAGTGCTCATTATTTTGTGTATCAAGACCAGAGATCAGTTTGATCTTGTCCCACTCACTGGTCATGGCAACACGCGCATTTAAGGTTTTACGTGCCACATTGGTTGCCATTTCCATCATTGGTTTTGGTCTTAAACTATAGTTATCCATAACGTGGTCATTAAAGTTATAGTTCACTTGAGCTTCGACTTTTTGAATGATATCGGTAAGATTTTTCTTTTCTACACGAAGTCCTAAACTTTCACGGGCAAACTTGGAACCATCCATCATGCGCCCCGCATAGACGGCTTCACCATCAGCTTTACCGCCAGTCAACTCTACCCAGGTATCTTCATCCGGTGTCCAGCCTAAAGCCAGATCCGCATTCCAGCGTTCCCAATCTGAAGGCACAGTGGTTCCATCACCATCTTGATAACTATTCGATACCGAACGATTGGTATTCAGACGGATATATTTCTGCGCATCGCCTGCTGCAACTTCGACATTATGATCCAGACGGCCAAATGACCCCATCAAGACACTGGCCTGACCGCGATAGTTTTGATCTTGATCAAACTGTTCCGGCGTACGTTCGAAAATCACTGTGGCCGCAGAGCCAGTATTCGCATACTGAACCGTTTGTGGGCCTTTAATCACTAAAATCTGGTCGTAACTTTCTGGGGAAATATAAGAGGTCGGTGAATCCATACGGCTTGGACAGGCTCCTAGGTTTTCGGTGCCATCGGTCAGAATTTTAATCCGGGAACCAAACATACCGCGGAAGGTTACATCACCATTGGTGCCGGCACCGCTATTGACCGAACTAAAGCCAACAATACTTTGCAAATAATCCGCACCATCACTGGCAGGAATCGGTTGAATCGGCTGTTTTGGATCAGCGCGGACAATCAGCCCATTGGCATCATTACCTGCTGCTGACGTCACCACAATCGGGGCAAACGTTTGCACCGGCATGGCATCATTGGCCATCGCCACCGAAGAATAACAAGCAACACAAATCGCAGCCGCAAGTGGCTGTAAAGAAAATTTAGGCTGAGCCATTTCTCTATCTCACTAAATACATAAATTAGGCACGGCTTGAGTCAATACCAACCCAAGCTGAAAAATGCAGATTTATGCAGGCAGTGGTGGCGCTCGCCCCTGAGGAATTAAGAAGAGTTGCTGAAGGACAAACCAGACATGCTTAAAGGTTTTTTGATAGGCAATTAAACGGACATGAATCCGGTCAAGAACCTGTTTGATGTCCAGATCAGGCGGTAAGACTAAATTGGCATGAACCTTACAGTACTGACACTGATGATTGGCATCATGATGATCATGTTGAAGATGATCAGATTGGATAAGGTGACTATGCTCGCCAGCGCTATGCTGCGCATGAGCATCTGTCGCAATAAAAAGCGCACGCGTGATGGTTTCACAGACCGGAGCAACCTGATATTGCTTCGGTAACAAAGGCTGTAAAAATACAGCAATCTGTAGAAACACAGCTGCAAATGCAAATAGCAGCCCCGCGCGTAAAAACACAGGCTATTCCTAAAACATGCTTATGTTGATTATAACAAAGCCCAATCAGAATTGGGCTTTGTTAGACCATTTAAATAAACTTTAAAATGATCCTAGCGTTTCACTGCCACCTTGTCTTTATTACGCTGGCGAACCAGTTTTTCCACTTTTTCACGTGCACGTTGACGTTTTAATGGTGATAAATAATCAACAAATAATTTGCCATTTAAGTGATCCATTTCATGTTGGATACACACAGCGAGAAGTCCGTCAGCATCGAGCTCAAATGCTTGACCTTCCAGATTAATTGCCTCGATTTTTACGCGTGACGGACGATCAACTTTATCGTATATTTGAGGAACTGATAGACAGCCTTCTTCGTAGGGCTGCGTTTCTTCAGTCAATGGTGTGATTTTGGGGTTAATAAACACCATCGGTTGATCTTTATTTTCAGACAGATCCATAACAATCAGCTGAATATGACGATCCACCTGAGTCGCGGCAAGTCCGATACCTGGTGCTTCATACATGGTTTCAAACATATCCGCAGCGAGCTGACGAATTTCATCAGTCACTTCTTCGACAGGTTGTGCAATGGTACGAAGACGGGGATCCGGGAAACTTAGAATAGGTAATAAGGCCATACTGCGTCCTCAATTATGCCATTGATCAAAAAACCAAATGAAGGGAATGCTTCATCAAAAAAATGTGTGTAAGATCGTTATTATAACGCAACTACGCACATAATTTTAGGAATTATGATAATGAAAAAGGTTTTGAAGGGCATGCCATTTTTTAGTGCCTTGGGGTTTAAAAATCAGATGCTGGCACTTGCCGTCTGTGTTGGCGTCAGTATGGGGACCATTCATTCTGCCGAGGCAGCACCTGCACGCAACGTCAATCCACCGGCATTAAAAGCCAATGCACCGAACGTTTATGTGGTGAAAAAAGGCGATACGCTTTGGGATATTTCGAAACGCTTCCTGAAAAATCCGGTCCGTTGGCCGGAAATCTGGGCCAGTAATAAGCACGTGAAAAATCCACACTGGATTTTCCCGGGTGACCGCCTGCTGATGTGTGATTACCAGGGCCGTCCGATTATTGGTAAAGACGAAGGTGATGGTTGTGAAGGTATTATCAGCCGCTATCTTGGCAGTACTTCTCTGCAACCCCAGATTCGGGTTGAATCTTTAAATAATACCATTCCAGTGATTCCGCTTGAGCATATCAAGCAGTGGCTAGAACGCTATACCCTTCTGGCGCCTGATTCAGTTCAGGGCACACCCTACATTCTTGGAACTGCAGATCAGCGCGTACTGGCTGGCAAAGGTCAGAAAGTCTATGCACGTGGTCACGGCCTGGTAGTGGGTCAACGCTATGCGGTGTATCGTGAAGCTGAACCGTATGTATTTACGGATGCAGATGGCAAGAAATATACGTCTGCACTCGAGCTGCAACAGGTGGCATCTGGTATTGCGGTACGTGGCGAAGGTGATGTCACCACACTTGAACTGACAGATAGTTACAATGCTGAAGTACGTCGCGGTGATCGTGTCTTACCAGAATACGATCCAATGTTACCGACTCTGTTCTATCCGACCAATGCAGAAAATATTGCTGCCGGTGGCCAGATTGTGCGTGTATTGGGGTCAATTGGTACAGCAGCACGTCATAGTGTTGTCACCATTGACCGTGGTACGGCACATGGGGTTCAGACGGGTCATGTCTTTAGTGTGAATCAAAAAGGTGAAGTGGTCACTGATCCTAAAACTAAAGAACGTGTGCAATTGCCAGGTGAGCGTATTGGCCAAATCATGGTATTCAAAAACTTCGATCAATTAAGCTATGCCTATGTGCTAGAGAGCGAATTACCAATCAAGGTTGGTGCAGGAATTCAAGCACCTCTTTTAGATGAATAAATATTTGTCTAAATAAAAAAACTTAATAATAAGAAGACAACCCTATAGGTCTCAATATGCTGAACCCGTTATCACGCGCGCAACTGGAAACAATTACGTTATGGTATCTGGTTCAGCATTCTCTTTCGAGTTTCTATAAAATCAGTCAACATTATGCCGAACTGGCGCATGCCCTTCAGCCGGATCAAGTACCCGTCTGGCAAGCACTCGGCCTTCATGCCAATCATGTGCAGCGCTTAAAAGAGTTTTACCTCCCAGAAGCGCAGCAAAAATTTCAGCGATGTCTGCAGCAGATCCAGCAGGATAGCGATTTTATTTTGCTGCACAGCGATCCGCATTATCCTCAGCAGTTGCATCCTTATGCAGATAAACCACCGATCATTTTTGGTCAGGGTAGATCCGATACCCTGCTTCAGGCACAGATTGCCATTGTGGGCAGCCGCAAACCCAGTCCACACGGCCGGCAAGTAGCTTATGACTTTGCTTTTTATTTGAGTGAACAGGGTTTCTATATCAATAGCGGTCTGGCATACGGTATTGATGAAGCAGCGCATCGGGCTGCGTTACAGCATCAAGGGACAATTGCAGTGATGGCGACTGGACTGGATCAAACCTATCCAGCACAACATCAATCACTACGCCAGCAAATCATTGAGCACGATGGTGCAGTCATCAGTGAGTTTCTACCAGATACGCTGCCTTTGCAACACCATTTCCCACGGCGCAACCGAATCGTCAGTGGTTTAAGTCTAGGTGTGATTGTGGCAGAGGCTGCATTAAAAAGTGGTTCTCTGATTACGGCTAAACTGGCAGCTGAGCAAGGTAAAACTGTGTTTGCCATTCCGGGACATATTTACAGCGAGCATCATCAGGGCTGCCACCAACTGATTCGTGAAGGTGCAATTTTGATTGATCACCCGCAGCAGGTCATCGAAGAACTGGCACTGGCGACGCAATGGCAGGCTTTGGAAAATACTCCCAAACTGGAAGTCGCTGCAGCAGAATCACAACAGATCCCACCACATCTTCTTAGTCTATATAACCAGCTGGACTGGGTGGGACAGACTCTGGATCAGCTGGGAACGCAGGTGCAGCAAGAAGTATCTGCCTTGACCAGTCAACTGATGGAACTGGAATTACTCGGTTTTTGCACCCAGCAAGCCGGCCTGTATCTACGTTGTCGGATTCTTAAATAAGGTTCACAATAGCGCTTTGTTGTTTAATATAAGGTATCCACATGATCACTACCTCTGTTGCCGAAGCAGCAGCATGGCTTAAAGACGGACAAGTCTTGGCATATCCCACAGAGGCTGTTTGGGGCTTGGGTTGCGACCCCTATAATGAACAGGCATTTCATCAAATTTTAGAATTGAAGCAGCGCCCGATTGAGAAAGGTGTAATTTTGTTGGCAGCTCATCTTTCACAGGTAGAACACCTGCTGCAGGATTTAAGCGAAGAAATGCGTGAAAAAGTGATTGAATCCTGGAGCAATGACAGGCCTGCTGAGCGTGCGACCACCTGGCTGCTTCCTGCAAATAAAGATATTCCTGACTGGATTAAAGGTCATCATCCTAAAGTAGCCGTCCGCGTGACCACTCACCCGCTCTGTGTCGCATTGTGTCAGGCCTTTGGCGGTTTTATCGTTTCTACCAGTGCCAACCCTGCCGGCATGGAACCTGCCCGCTCACTGCAGGATGCGATCCGCTATTTTGACCAGAATCTGAATTATCTTAATGGTGACCTCGGTTTAAGTCAGCAACCAAGCCGGATTATTGATGCTGTGACTGGCGTAGTTATTCGTGACTGAGTCCTGTCTGATTTAGTCGGGACACTCAAGCCCGACTAAAGTTTTAAGACAAAAAAAAGCTCAGCCATATAGGGATGGCTGAGCATAAAAAAGGATGTGCATAAATCACATCCAGAGGGTTCAGAAAATCTCTGGGAGTCTGATAAAACAAGGATTTTCTTGCTTGATCATTCTCGATGGGCGCATTATGAAAGAAACTGAGTACAACGACAAGTACAATAAAAAACTCAATTAATACATTTTTCCTATTAAAAAAGTAGAGCTTTTATTAAGAATTCAAAATATCTAGCTCATTCCATTCCGATTTTAAAATAAAGTGCTAATTTTCTATTTATTTTTACATTCATAAATCAGTATTTAAAAGATGAATTCTATTAAAAAAACATGCCCGAATGATCGATATTTAAACAATTAAGAATTTTAAAAACTGGGCTACTTCCTTATGACTTGGCTTTTTCCGGGATACTGTGCCCATAAAACTCCCAATAAAATAATACTGCCGCCAATAGTGTGATACATGGTCCACGCTTCGCCTAACCACAAATATGCGACTACTGCGGTAAAGACAGGCATCAGGTTCATAAAAATACTACTGCGATTGGGGCCAAGTTGCTGTACGGCCATCATCCAGAATAACGGCGCGGCAATGGAAGGGAAAATTCCGGCATAGATAATGCTTACTGCATTAGCGTGATTGATGCTGTCCAGACCTAAAATCAATACCAAAGGAATATGATAGAGAAAGGCCATAAAAATCTGGATATACAGGCTCACGAAGAGTGGAATCTGAATCTGCCATTTTTTCAGAAACACGCCATAACAGGCATAGAAAAATACTGCGATCAACATCAACAGATCGCCAATATAGCTTTCACCTACGCTTAAGAACTGCAGACCCTGCCCTTGCGCCATGACATACATCAAGCCAATAAAGGACAGAAGACTCCCTAGCACTGCAGCCTGTGTCGGGCGAATCTTTAAAACAAAAATACCCACGATAATGGTAAAAATTGGAATAAAGGCATTGATCAGGCCCATATTGGTCGCAGTAGTGTAGTGTGCCGAGCTATAGGCCAGTCCCTGATACAGCACCATTCCCAGCGCACTCAAAACAGCAAAATGTCCGAGATATGGACGAATTTCCGGCCAGGCGGCTTTGACTTTGGACAACATGAATGGAGTTAAAATCAGTAAGGCCAAGGCCCAGCGGTAGAAACTAATACTGATGGGAGAAATATAATCTGCCACATAACGGGTAACCGTCATATTCAGAGACCAAATCAAAACTGCGGCCAGTGGTAAGGCCATGGCCCACCAGACTACCTTTTGTGGCTGTGTCATACTTTCATCCATGAGTCGCTGGTCTTGTTATTAAGCTATGCCTATTCGCGCATCCTAGCATAATAGATTTTTCACATAATATTGAGGCAATTTGCAGCTTTAAGTAACTGAGGTCACCTGTTTTTACTTGTGCTGAAAGCGAATACCCGTTAAAACAAATACCGTTCAGTCGCAATAAACAGGAAATCTAATGACTCGCTCTGTATATGACATTCCAGTCAAAACTATTGAAGGAACAGAAACCACTTTAAACCATTACCAGGGTAAGGTTTTGCTGGTGGTTAACGTCGCATCTAAATGTGGCTTGACGCCGCAATATGAAGGCTTACAAAAACTGTATCAGGACAAAAAAGCGGAAGGTTTGGAAATTCTTGGCTTCCCTGCCAATAACTTTTTGGAACAGGAACCGGGTAGCGAAGCCGAGATTCAGGAATTCTGCTCAGTGAATTATAAAGTTGACTTCCCGCTATTTGCTAAAATCTCTGTTGCAGGCGAAGACAAGCATCCTTTATATGCCACCCTTACGCAAGCGATCCCGGAACGCATCGGTGAAGGCCCTTGGTGGAAAGATTTGGTCGATTATGGTCTAACCCCAAATCAGCCACCAGAAGTGCTCTGGAACTTTGAAAAATTCCTGATCAATAAAAATGGTGAAGTAGTGGCACGTTTTGCTCCAGATATTACTGCAGATGATCCACGGATTGTCGATGCAGTGAATGCAGAACTTGCAAAATAATTCTCGATTATTCTCATAAGCATCAAGCTTGAAATAAGTATCTATTTTCTTGGTAGATACTTATTTTTTTCAAAACTGCTATTTAGCTAAATTGAGATTCACCGGACATATCTTTAAAGTAATTGCAGGCTAAAAAAGCCAATTTGGTGAGAACAAAGTACTTCTTTACCAGCTTTTAATAAACTTTTTCCTGTTTTTAAATAACGAAATATTCGGAACCCAGAAGAATTGTTATGAGTTTGCAACAATCTTTTTTATCTCCATAGTTTGTCCTTATATTAGATACTATTAAAATTCCATCACCTGTATCGAGACCCTGATTCCATGTCCAAGATTCTTGCCAATGCTGTCCTTCCTTTCGCATTATTTAGCTCTGGAATTTTACTGATGGGCTGTGATCAGGCTGTCGAAGCACCGGCTGAACAGGCAGATACCACGACCTCAGATCTGGAACCAGCCTCTCAGCAACAGAGCTCAACAGCGCAAACCGAGCTTAAATCGGGCAATATGTTTTATATGGTTCGTGATGTAGCCGACTTGCAGCTCAAGGCCGGCAGTTATGTAGAACAGTTAAAACAGACCCAGACTGAACTGCAAACGGCGGTCGAAGCCAAAGATACCCAACAACTGCAATCCACTGCGACTCAGCTTCAACAGCAACTCAGCAGTTTTAATCAGGTACTGGGCAACCTGAACTTGAAAAGTCAGGAAATTGACCAGATTCGTGACAACATCATGACCGCCAATCAGCAAGTTCTGGCTTCTCCTCTTTTAAACGGTCAGGTGGATTTCAGCCAAGTGAACTTGAAAAAGATTGAATCCCAGATGGTCAATGTGCAATCCGAAATGGTCAAATTGGCCGGCTTGCTGATCCAGAATCCAGATCAGGAATCAGAGAGCAATACTGATCAGGACAATACTTAAAATACCTAAAAATCTCATTTTGAGGCGCTTAATCGAAAAGCGCCTTTCTTAACTGCGGTGCAGGCTATACACTGCAATGGATTATAAAAATTATATTTAGATCAGGAATTTTCATCTAATCAGATCATCAGGAGTTCAATCATGTCGAATTCAGTGCTGTATTCTATGGTTCCAGTCACATCCCGGCTTGATCTGAAAGATCCTTTTATTTTTACCGTTCATCATCAAGATCATTATCCACAAGGCAATGCCGAATTAGGCCCAGTTTCCCCGCCAAAGCAGCATGAATATGACATGTATTATGGCGAGAGTATTCCCGGTTTTCCGGAGCATCCGCATACTGGCTTTGAAACCATTACCATTGTCGAGCGCGGTTATGTTGATCATTTTGACTCGCTGGGAAACTCGGGACGTTATGGCGCGGGTGATGCGCAATGGCTGACTACCGGCAATGGGGTGCAGCATTGCGAGATGTTTCCCTTAGTCCATCAGGATCAGGACAATCCTCTGGAGCTGTTTCAAATCTGGCTGAACTCCTCACCAGAACAGAAAAAACAGCCAGCCGATTATAAAATGTTGTGGCGTGAACAAATTCCACATGTATTTTCAGCCGATGCGGCCGGACGTAAAGCGGATATCCGGGTCATTTCAGGGCAGTTTAAACAGACTCAGGCACTGGATCGGCCACCACATTCATGGGCAGCCATGCCAGAGAATCAGCTCAATATGTATTTAATCACTTTAGGGCCGGAAGCAGAATTAATCATTCCTGCAACCACTGCTACTGCAACGCGTTTTTGTTATTTTTATCAAGGTAGAAGCTTGGAGCTTGAAGGACAGAAGATAGCGCCGAAGCATCTACTTGAACTCAAACCGGATGCAGATATTCAGCTCAAAGGTGGGCTGCTGGAATCACATATTTTATGGCTGGAAGGTGAACCGATCGGTGCACCGGTGGCTATGCATGGGCCTTTTGTTCTGAATAGTGCGCAAGAACTGGATACTGCTTTTCGCCGTTATCGCGAAACCCAGTTTGGTGGCTGGCCTTGGCGAAGTGCTGAACCGTCATTTCCACCAGAACACCCACGTTTTGCCAGTTATGAAGGTGGCAAACGTGAAGAATATCCAGACCAACCAGACAAAGAAGCCACTGAATAGTGGCTTCTTTGACATTGGATCAGCTCATATTATTTTTTCGGGCTTTTGACGACGACCAGTTTCTTCTGCACAAACTCTCTAAAACCATCAATCGACAGTTCATGCCCATAACCGGAATTTTTGATTCCACCAAATGGCAATTCGGGCGTGGTGTCAGTAAACCAGTTGATCCAGATCATGCCAGTTTCTACCCGTGACGCCAGTTTTTTAGCGCGCTCGATATCCTGTGAATGAATCACGCCACCTAAGCCATAATTAGAATCATTGGCAATTTCGACAATTTCATCATCATTCTTCGCTACATAGATTTGCGCCACCGGGCCAAAGAATTCTTCATACCAGGCTTCATTTTCACGCGTGATATTTTCCAGAATAGTCGGTGCATAGAAATTACCTTGATGTTCTACAGCTTTGCCGCCAGTGACTACGGTCGCACCTTGTGCTACTGCCTTATCAACCTGTTTGCTGAGTTTTTCTAGCGCGTCTTTTGAAGACAGCGGTCCTAACGTGGTTTCAGGATCGAGCGGATCACCCAGTTTTAACTGTTCAAAAGCGTTCAGCATGCCAGCTTTGAATTGTTCGGCAATTTTTTCATGCAAGATAAATCGTTTCGCCGCCGTACACACCTGCCCGGCATTATTGACCCGCGCCTGACAGCCTAACTTGATCGCGCGTTCCAGATCTGCATCATCGAGTACGATAAATACATCATTACCGCCCAGTTCCAGCGTTGATTTTTTAAGGTGTTTGCCCGCCTGTTCAGCGACTGCACTGCCCGCACCTTCTGAACCTGTGAGTGCCACACCACGCACACGCTTGTCTGCAATTACTTCCGCGACCTGATCACTGCTGATAAACAGATTGGTCCAGACACCTTTGGGTGCGCCTGCATCCAAGATCAGTTGTTCAAAAGCTTCCGCACATTGCGGTACAATTCCGGCATGTTTTGCCAGAACCGGATTACCAATGGCACAGTTCGGTGCAAACACTCGCATCAATTGATAAAATGGAAAATTCCACGGTTCCACCGCCATGATAATACCCAGTGGATGATGCTCAACCCAGGCCTCACCCAGTTCCGTTTCATAGGACACGGGCGCTAAAAATTCTTTGGCATGATCAGCATAGTATTAGGCAATTTTGGCGCAGGTTTCGATTTCACCTTCACTCTGCTTGATCAGTTTACCCATATCCAGCGTCATGAGCTTCGCCAGTTCAGACTTTCGTTCTCGCATATTGCTGGCCAATTTGCGCAGTACTTCAATACGAGTATCGACCTGTTGTGACCAGTCTGACTTTAGGATTTGTTCTGCTGTATCGAGTGCATTTTTAATATCTTGATCGCTATGGGATGGATAGTCTTTCAATTTTTGATTGGTAAATGGATTAATAGATTGATATGCCATGACTTTCCCTTTTTCAATAATAAGTTTTGCTTGTTTTCGACCTTTTTAAATCAATTCAAACAAGCTTGCATCTGAGGTAATCACTTAACTTAGCATTGATTTTTTTATGATCAGGGAATGTTTACAGATTGGTTCAAAACATTACTGAGAAAGGGTAAAAGTGATATCGAGTGGTACAAAAGGAAATTTGAGCAACTTCTAAAAGTTAAGAGTTATCAAGTTTGAATGAAAATTTTTATGACATATTTAAGGTAAAGATTCTAGGAAATAGAAAATTTTTAATTAAATCTAGAATATGACTATTTTTTTAATACGAAAAAAACCATAATAAAAACAATGATTTTAAAAGAATATATAAATGAGTATCAAATTTTATAGAAGTACACCCAATGAAAAATTTATCCCTCACAAGGACGATGAGGCTGATCAACAAGCTAATGACTTAAGTGATCTTAAAATAAAACTTAAAACAGCACTTCAAATGCCTAATATTATGGTACTAGCTGGTAGTGGAACTTCACTCGGTAAGGTAAAAGGTCCAAGTATGCCTGACTTATGGACATTTTGTATTGAAGATCCATCTAGGAAGACTGACGCAGACAAAATCATTGCGCAAATGGAGTATGATCTTACTAGTCCTACTAAGAAGAATATTGAAGAATTTCTCTCATACTGTGAAGCATATCAACAGATTAAAGAATGTCCTGAATTAGCAGCTTTCTTAATAAAATCAAAAGAAATTATCTTAGATAAATGTAAATTTGATAAACCTCTATCTGATTTATTCGCACATATGGAGTTTATAAAAAAACTTGCTAGACGAAAAAGTAAAGATAATAGGATTAAACTTTTTACCACAAATTATGATACTTGCTTTGAAGAAGCTGCAGGAAAACTTGGAATTACAATAATTGATGGATTCACTTTCTCTACGCCTAGAATTTATAGTCCTCAATTTTTTGATTATGACATTATTAAAAGAGATTCTATTAATACGTCAACCACACCAAAATATTTGGATGGTGTATTTCATATGTATAAATTACACGGCTCTGTTAATTGGTTTAAAAGAACGGAAACTGATGGTAGTTTTGTTATTGAGCAAAAAGAATCTAATGATGCTAAAAATGTATGCATGATTTTTCCTGCAAAAGGCAAATATCAACAGTCATACATTCAACCTCACCTAGAGCTGATAGCTAAATTCCTTCAAGGTATACGTGAACCAAACACTTGTTTAATAACAACAGGTTTTGGTTTTAATGACGATCACTTATCTGAACCAATATATGCTGCATTACAATCTAATCCACACCTAAAATTAATCATCGTAGATCGCTCTGTAGAACGAAAGTTTAAAAATCCAGATGATTTTTCACCATACTGGAAAAAATTTAAAGCACTTGCTGATAAAGGCTTAGATATTTTATTTATTGAAGCTGATTTCGAAAATTTTGCAATTAACATTCCAGACCTCAAAGCTCTGAGCCCTGCAGAAAGTCTTTATCAAGTTATTCATGGGGGTAGCTAATGGGTGAATTAGAAAATACAGGAATTGTACGTTCTGAACTTCTGTTCGGTAAAGTTAATGCAATTTCAGCAAACTCATTACAATTCGAATTCATTAACCTACAGCATGAACCTGCTTATTTTGAAGGTCGTAGGTATGGTAAAGGTGAAGTTGGTGAATTCGTCATTATTGAAAGTCAGATTAATTTAATTCTTGGCCGCATTGTCGAAATAAAGAAAGCCGATTTAGAACTTTCAAATTTAGATATTGTTGGAAGAATTCAACTTCTTGGTTCTATCCAAATGGATAATCTGAAAGTTACAGCAGGTATTGATTACTACCCAAGCATCAATGACTTAATCTATTCAGCACCACATGACTTCATAGCAGAAATTCCTCGCAGGATGAACCATATAACCCCAGAAATTGAACTAGAAATTGGATCCATAGACCTAGATAGAGACTGTAAAATTACAGTTACACCTGAAAAGTTATTTGGTCGTCATCTTGGTATATTAGGATCTACAGGTGGAGGGAAAAGCTATACAACTGCTAAAATTTTAGAAGAATGCCTTAGATATCATCCAAGAATAATTCTTTTGGATGCAACTGGTGAATATAAAGATTTTGATCAAGAAGGCGTATTTCACTTACATCTCGGAAACTCTATCAACCCTGCCAGTAAAACTACAGAATGCTATCTACCTCCTGAATGCTTCTTAGAAACTGACTTTCTTGCACTATTTGAACCTTCAGGAAAAGTTCAAGGACCTAAATTTCGAGAAGCGCTAAAAAGTTTAAAGTTAGCAAGAATAAGAAATGATCTATATACATCTGAATATATTTTAAAGACTGATCAACCTAAAGGTGATTTTAATAGTTTATATAAAAGTTATAATCTTGATGATCCAACTTTAAGTTTCAATTTAAGCCATCTATCTTTTCAAATTGAACAAGAATGTATTTTTCCAGATGCAACTAATTGGATCGAAAAAAAACCAATTAAAGATATTACAAGATGGGGGAATCATGACGGACAATCTTTTGCTAACTGCCTTTCTTTAATAAGCCGAATTACAACAATCATTAATTCACCGCCATTTAATACACTTTTCCATCCAACTCCTAAAAATATTTCTTTAATAGAAAAAATCAAAGGATTCTCATCATCTACAGATCCAAGTCACAAACTCTTACGTATCGATCTAAGTGGGATTCCTTTTGAATATAAAGCACGTGAAATCATTGCAAATTGTATTGGACGTGCCTTACTAAATGAGTCTCGCCAAAGAGTTTTTCAAAAAAAACCAGTTGTTATTTTTCTTGATGAAGCACATAACTTCATTGGTAAAACAATTGGTAATGAAGATACTTTAGCCAAACTCGATGCTTTTGAGCTTATTGCTAAAGAAGGTCGTAAGTTTGGGTTAAATATTTGTCTTGCTACTCAAAGACCAAGAGATATTACTGAAGGTGTTTTAAGTCAGCTTGGTACATTGATCGTTCATCGCCTTACAAACGATAGAGATCGTGAAATTGTAGAAAGAGCCTGTGGTGAAATTGATAAAGCTGCTTCTGACTTCCTACCAAGCCTACAACCAGGTGAGGCTGTGATTATTGGGAATGACTTTCCTATCCCATTGACCATAAATATTAAAAAGCCAACAATAAAACCAAATTCGGAAGGTGCAAATTTCCAAGAAAATTAGGCATAAAAAAACCACCCTTTCGGGTGGTTTTTTCAATCTCAAACCGTCTCTTACTGAGCGCGGTTTTTGATTTTGCGGATCGTTTCCAACTGTGCAGCAGTTTCTGCAAGAGCAGCCAAAGCAGCAGCAGAGTCCAAATCGCTCTTTTGATTCGCAAGCAATGCTTCAGCGTGTTTACGCGCTTCAACAATAGCTGCTTCATCTAAATTTTCTGCACGGACTGCAGTATCTGCAAGAACCGTAACAACATGCGGTTGAACTTCTAGAACACCACCAGATACATAGATTAACTCTTCTGTACCGTTTTCCAAAATAACGCGGATCGCGCCAGGTTGGAGCAAAGTTACCAGCGGAGCATGGCCAGGCATAATACCCAACTCACCGCCAGCACCTTTTGCAATTAGCATAGTTATAGTGCCTGAGTACAAAGACTCCTGAACACTTACAACATCACATTGCATAGTCGCCATGAGAATCTCCTAAATTAGAGTAGCTAATTAAAGTTTCTCGGCTTTAGCAATCACTTCGTCAATACCACCAACCATGTAGAACGCTTGTTCTGGGATGTGATCGTATTCACCAGCTAGAAGACCTTTAAAGCCACGAATCGTTTCTTTAAGAGATACTAATTTACCAGGAGCACCAGTAAATACTTCAGCTACGTGGAACGGTTGAGAGAAGAAACGCTGGATTTTACGCGCACGGTAAACAACCAGTTTATCTTCTTCAGCAAGCTCGTCCATACCAAGAATCGCGATGATGTCTTTAAGCTCTTTATAACGTTGCAATACGTTCTGTACAGAACGTGCAATTTCATAATGCTCTTGACCAACAACTAACGGATCTAACTGGCGTGAAGTTGAGTCTAGTGGATCGATCGCTGGGTAAATACCAGAAGATGCGATGTCACGGCTCAATACAACAGTTGCGTCTAAGTGAGCAAACGTTGTAGCAGGCGATGGATCTGTTAAGTCATCGGCAGGTACGTATACCGCTTGGATTGACGTAATAGAACCAGACTTAGTCGATGTAATACGTTCTTGAAGAACACCCATCTCTTCTGCAAG
>DDAT01000022.1:0-3101 GCA_002332985.1 Acinetobacter lwoffii
ATTTTTGTCGTGTACAGAGATTATATTTATTTTAATGAATTTTTCGTCTTCTAATTTATAAGACTTTAGCTATTTATCACATTCCATTTAACATATTTATTTTCATTAGCTTGCCGATAAGCCCACTCTGCAACCTTATGTGACCGTTCTTTATTGGTTAGGAACCCCAGCACAGAAATTCGATCCACAATAATCAAATCTTGTTCTTCATTACGCTCTTGCCACTTATGCAAAAACTCATCAGATGCGAGTAGATTACTTTTCTTAGAATTACAGCTTGAATCTGCCAATACGAAGTTATGCCCTGTATCTGATGGATACATAGACCATGGAATGAAATGATCAACGGCGTAATTGCCATTGCGCATCGGTTTATTGCAGTAGAAGCATTTACAGTCCTGTAGATCGACCAATACATTTGCTACCGCATTCAACTGGTTTCTACTCGGCTCAAACATGAATTGTTCAAGATTAGGTAATTGATTCAAGATGGACGCATTGCTGCTATTCTTCCGGATATAGTCGATCCAACGTTTCTGACACAGCTCTTCAATGATCTCACTGAATTGCCTTAAGCAAAACATGACTTGCGGTAGAAGAATAAGTTGCTTTCCACACCGATCAAGCTGATATAAAAACTCAAAATTTTGACCATTAATGTTTTGTAGATAACGGACTGGCATGTCTTTTACAGTACGAGCCACATCTTTAACGAGCTTTAACCATACCAGTGAGTTTCGTCTTAACAGCCCAAGAGATGAGTAACTATGCCGAAGCTCAATGATTCGGTTTACAATGGCAGCTTGCTTACCATTGTTCTGATTTAAAATCAGTTGTCCTGCATCGTTAAATACATACGGTACAGCCTGCTTCCAATACAGCTCGATAAACTTTTCTGCAATCTCAGCATACTCAAGTGATAGGCTCTCACCTGAGTCTTCACCTTTTTCAATAGCCAATCGGCTAAGGCTAATGAGCAATGCAAATTTATAGGTACTGCTAAAACTACCTGACTGTAGGATCAGCTGAATATTTTTAAGGAACTTAAGCTGTTCTTGCGCCGTAGGAATAAAATCAGGCATGTTTTTTCCAAATCAGATTGAGCCATTTTTCTTGTCGTTCAGGTCGTTGATCAATCGTAATCCATTGCTGGATCTGTTGGACACGATCAAACTGCCCAAGTAAAGCTTTTGCCTGAACCTCATCTAAATCAGTAAATTGCCGCCCATCCTTCTGTCTATCGCCGTTGCCATATTTGAAAGACATATAAAGCATACCGTTTGGCTTAAGCGCACTCAGCAGTTTTCCTATCACTTCCTTTAAACGAGTACGCTCACAATGCAACAACGATGCACACGCCCAAATTCCATCATAAGCTTGATCAGCATCAATCTCATAAAAGCTCTGTAACCTAACAGGAATACCTGTAAGCTGAGTTGCTTTTTTGACGAGTTCTTCTGAATAGTCTATTGCATCGACCTGATAGCCTTTATTTTTAAAAGCCAGAGTATCTCGTCCTGGACCACAGCCAACGTCAAGAATCCGAGCACCTTCCTGCAGCTCAACTAGAAATGGCTGATATAGGCTTTCCATATCAACTTCAAACGTTGAAGCTGTAAATCCTTCTGCATGCTTATTGTAGTAGTCTATTGTTTTCATTACGGACACTTAGGCTAAAAGACATTTTCAGTCTACAAGAAAACAAAAAAATAAGGGAGCTAAGAGCATCCCTTATTCTCGACTCGCCAACTTACTTTCAATCCATTGATGGATCTCATAAGCTGACCAGCCGATACGATTTTGAGTAATTTTAACTTTCTTTGGAAAGGTTGGATCATAGTAAGGTGAGTCCTCATCCATCATCTCGTAGATGGTAGAACGCCCCACACCGACAAATTCTACGACCTGCTTAATGCTAATGAGTTGATTCATTTGAAATGTTTGACCGATAAACGCATTCATGAGGCTAGCTCCTAATCATTGATGCGAGCGGCTATTCGCTCAAATAATAGAGCTGGTCTGTAAAATTTAACGTTAGCTATCTTCTCTCCTCTCGCTTAATTCACAGCTCGTACACTTTGCTGTAACCCCTGCTGAATATCCTGTACAAACTCTTCAGGCGAAGCTTGTTGCTCCACCACCCGGTTTTGTTCTTGTTCAGGGTAATATTCTTCCAGCACATCCAATCCTTCCTCTATATCCGGTTCAAATCGCGCATTCGCAAAACCCTTCCTTGCCGTAAAGTCCAAAGCCTCCTGATAAAACCCTGCCTGCTTGCTCTGTTCATCAATTTGCTTGGCTTGAGTAATCGCATCATTTAGGCTAATGCCCTCCCGTAAAGTCAGATCTACGTAATACACCGGCTGACGATAGCTTTGTGTGGAACTTTTCCCTCTTAAAGTCAGTTGCAATGGTAGGCACGACAGTAAGCCTCCTGAAGCTGCATGGTAATAACTCAGTCGTGCAGCCAAAGTCCGAATACTGTTAAAGCCTGTGGTTCTAAAGATAAAGGTGCCAAATTCATCCGAATCATCCAAATTCACATGCAGGCGACCGTAGGGCTTGCAGTTCCCTCCTTGAGCCAATGGGCATAAATCAGGGGATGGACATGGATGTTGCTCGACCCCTTGATTGGTTAAACGCTGGCAGGTCTCTCCATTGCCGACACAGACTGGCCGTCCGGTCTGACGGTCAAATAAGGTGTATTCTGCACGTAGGTTTAAGTCAGGATCATTGAAGATCATTCTGACAGGAATTGAGCGTAGCTTTTGATTGGGTACATTCGCTCGAAGCTGTTCATCCAGTGGATGTTTCACCCATCCATCTTTGCTTTGAATTTGGCTAGTAATAGTGAACTGGTCATCCTTTTCCGGTAGGCGTTTGCCATTCTTTTCCACCATCCGACCAATACTGATACGCCCCAACGTAGGCGGTGTAATTGCTAGACCTTTAATCATTTTATTTTCCTCAATTTGATTTTGTACAGATCATCCAGCTTTATATAGATCACCTGATTCAATAAATATGTATATAGCTCGCTACAAAAGCCGCGACCGTATTGCCCTCTATTCCTAGCGAATGGAGGGCGGGGAGCGGTTTTT
>DDAT01000022.1:3325-51258 GCA_002332985.1 Acinetobacter lwoffii
GCAAAGGTGGCTCGTTCAGCATCTTTCATCAGCATTTGGATGTGATGCTTCAACTGGTCAAAGCGTTCTTGCTTATGCTGAATCTCTTCTTTCATTTTGATGAGCTGATCGAACATCAAGTTGGCATTTTCATTTTGCGAGAGATCTTCAACGCTCAGCGGCACATGCGCTGGATAGAGTTGCAGAATGGCTTTGGCTGCGGATTCACTGGCATCGACTGATGGCGGTGTATCCGTTTCCACACATTCCCAGAAATAACGCTCTGCCTGAATGATGTGTTGAATCACTGATTCAGAACGGCTGACTTTAAAGATCTTGGTTTCATGCCCACAGATCAGGACACAGACATGTGCTGCCTGTTTACCTGTGACTGCAAGTTGGTGTTGCACCTGACACAACACGTATAACGGCACACCATCTCGCCATAGCCTGGCACCATGTTCCCCAGCTGTTTTACATTCCAGAATCTGCACGTCATCGCTACCCACGACCGCATAGTCCAGATTTGCCAACATAAACGACTTATCCTGATCGGGATGCTGAAGCACGGCATTGACCCGACGGACTCTATTGTTGGTGTGCCGACTGTAGTACTCAGCCACCAGCGGCTCTAACTGTTTTCCCCAATACAAAGGTGCAACGCCTGAGCTGTCATCATCTATATTTTGCTGAGTTCGACCAGTCTTGATCATCCACAGCTCCAGCATAGACATATAAGGATTTAGGCCACAGGCGGTTGCAGCATCACTGCTGCCAATCCCTTGCTTACGCACTTCTAGCCATTCTTGGTAATCCATATTTTTAGTATTGGCTAAACGTTTGGCTGTCGCTGTTCGTTTACCTACGGTATTTGATTCATTCATCTCATTCGGAATTGGGAAATGAGGGAGTTGAGAGGTATTTATCGGTGTAATCTGATTCATGCTTTAATCCTTATAAGGAGTGAGGTCTGTAAAAATTTTTGGCATAAAAAAAGCCACATCTGGAGATGTGGCAAAAGGGGGTTTTCACTGGAGAAGGATCATCTACATGACCCTTGACCATTATTGTAATAGCACTGGCTTAAATGAAACTTAAACCACTAAGCGAAGCGCCTGTTCTAGTCCACGCTGCTTTAACGCAGCACCTGCACCAAACCAAGCAGAGTCCAGACGATGATCGGTACTCATGGCACGACGTTCATGATCGGCAAACTCTGTAATACTGCACAGTAAACCGTAGGCGGTATCTTTGGCTGAGCTGAGCTCCGCACCACGTCCTTGCCCATTAAACATGTCCATGACTTTAGTCATGGCACGTCCATTCGGTTCAGGCTTTTCTTTGGCTGGAGTTGGAGTAGCCATATTCCGATAGAACTGAATGATGTTCTCCTCCTGATCGGCAACACTCATGCTGGTATTGTTGAACACTGCATCAAAGAAAGCTGCTGCCTCACCTTGAGTGACTTTACGTTGACTCAGCTGTTTCATTTCATACATGTGTTCATCCCATGCACGGACTGAAATACCCAATTGTTGTTTGACCTTATCCGCATCAAACTTGGTACTGTGCGGGACTTTGACCACACCCGCACTGCTGCTCTGTCCACGTAAGGCAATTGCCAAGGTGTTATTGCATACCACCCGGATATTGGTGAACTGTGCTGTAGTCGCCAGTGTACCGTCACAGGCAGTCGCCAGCAGAATATAGCCATTACTGACATCCTTGCCCTTGAGTGCCGTAGATTGCCCGGTACGTGCCAATGCCCAGAACTTCTTCCCACCTTTAAGTACACCTGCGGTTTCCAGCTCAAAGCCAGATTGCTCAGTCAGATCCCGGTAGAACTCCAGAATTTCCATAGGCTGGACTTCCTGATAACGCTGACTGACCACAGACAAGGGTGCATGAGTATCGGAACGATACAGTACCCGCTGTTCTTCATAAGGCATAATGATGCTCTGCCCGCGTTCATTCTTTGCCATGTAGCTAACATTGGAGGATTCAATCCGCCAATCCATGCCTGCTTGCTGGGCCCAGATTTCAATCGGCTGATTTTGAGTGAGTTGATTACCTAAGCCATGCCAGGGGGTATCACCAACATAAGCCATTTTTTCGATTTGATGTGCCATGATAATTATCCTTAATAAACAAAAAAGACTGCTCAATCTCACTCCCTTTATCAGGAATGAAATCGAGCAGTCTTCTATTTGATTGATGTAATTAGAACGGACTCATCACTTGATAAATCCAATTCCTGATTGATTCATATTGATGTTATATAACTGAAATATGTTTCAATCAGTCTTAGGAAACTTAGATCTTATGATGCTAGTAGCATAGCCATCATCTCGCGGTAGTCGCATGATGCGTTTAAAACCACTTTTGCGGTTTATTCAAGATGGCTTTTTTGATTAATAATGTATAAATCAAAAGTGCTGTGTTCAGCCTTTTTTGATCCCTCGTCTGCTGTCTATTTCAAATTTTCCATGCCCAAAAGTTTGCATACCCTTAGTAGTCTTTACCCTCAACCTTTGGCTTTCTTTGGTTTCCTTTGTGAGATACAAGCCAACTGTGAGTAATTTCTCCAAATCGCCTTCCACCTCCCGTGACAGTGTGCCGATGCCTATCTCATTACCCTGCATTATCAATTGGTTGATATATGCTTTATTATGCAAATTGTAATAAGTCCCTTGTTGGTTAGTCAGTTCAACCCACTTCTCACCAACTTGCTGTGCCAGATATGAACCTTTACGATGTTTATCCGCACTATAGATCAATAGCAAATGTACGTGATAACCGCCATTTTCTGTCCCTTGCTCCATTGCCCAAGCATAACCATGTAGATTTTCAAAACAGGTATCTTGATTTGATATGCGATTTCGCATCTTCTCAAAATGCTGATAAAACTGTTTAATATTGATGTCTGTCTGAGCTTCTTTTGTATATTTCAAATCCACCCGTACCACTAGTATCCGTGAATAATGCTTAAAAAGCTTCGTGAGATATTCCGCAAGACTTTTTGCATTATCAACTTCCTGTAAATGAAACTGCTGAATATCTGTATAGATACTGCTCTTACAAAGCTGAGCCTGTTGCAGTAGTTCCTGTAATTGTTCAGGTGTCAGTGAAAGTACAAAGTCATAGTTATCAGCTGTTTGATAATCTGATCCTATAGGTTGAAAAGGACTATAGCGCATCCCATCTAGTATTAATTTCAGCTTGATGAATGCTTGTAGGTAATCGCAGTAAAACAAATCTATATCATAGATAAGATCAAATTGCTCCAAGAGGTATTTGAAGTACGTCAATTGTTCAGAATAAAGTCCACAACTAATAATTTCTTGTGTGAATTTTTCAATATCCAATAGAATTTGGCTTTCTGAAAGTGGTTGATTTTGTCGTTGAGATGTCATTGTGTGAATTTCCTTTAGTTGATTCATCTCATCAGTCACTTATGTATTTTTTTATTTTGAAAGCTATCTTATCTTGTTGTACCAAGATTCAGTCAGCTATTGAATTCACTTACTTTTATGAGTTTGGGTTGAAGGCTTGAATAAATCTATGATTGCTCCGATTACGTATAGATCAATATGTGTTCACTATCATTAGTTGATGCAATTGAAATCGTATAGTTTATTGAAATCACGGTATCATCAGATAAATGTGTTTATTCTTTCTGTGAGTTATTGATAATCCTAAGCTTTATTTGTTTATATTATAAACTACCGAATAAGACATACTAGAAAGACACCTCAATAGTTCCTAGTGGCAAGGGCGGTGTTTCTTAAATACCCCCATATTACGGGCTATATGGGGGTGGTTGAGTTAAGCTAAAGTTAAGTCACTGATTCGTCAATTGTTAAGCTTAGTTTTGTTCTATGTTCTTCCAGTTTCAATGGCATTTTTTTAACTGTAGATCTTAAAGCTTTCTTACTCACAGACTCTTTTTTAACAAACAAGTTTGTTAAATATTGGCTCATGCTGAGTTTGTATCTTTGATCGGAAGAGACATCCTGTAAAAAAATAGCTTGCGAAATAAAAAATGGAATAAGATCAGAAATGACTAATTTGTCCTTAGCCATCTTACTATTTTTAATAAATAGATATTTCACTGCCAATTGTTCATGTGTTGGAATCAAGCTAATACTATGTGCTAAATCTTCAAGTTGACCAAAATTCATTTGGTTTCCTCGCTTTTTCATTTCAGCTTCTACAGTTTTTGTCCATAATTCTACAACATGCTCACTGAGCTTATTTTGATGTTCCGCTAATTCAGCACTATCAAAAATCAATACAACATCCAAAGAAGCACTTTGATGCTTCTTACATTCCAATAGAATATGTTGAACATCCTTAAAGTGGCGTTCTTTACCTGATAACCTCGTTTTAAATTTATTAAAAACTGACATTAATTCTTCTTTTACATTGGAGTCACTTGGCAGATTAAATTGCCAACGCATAAGAATGCGTTCTTTATCAAAAGCCTTTTGCCACAACTTTGCATTTGCATACTTTAGATATGTTAAAGGTTGCTTCATTTTCTTTTGATACTCTGCAACCAATACTTGCGCCTTTTTCATCAAGTCATTAAGCTTTTGAACTTGCTGGTGATGCATCTTCAATTGTAAAAGATCGGACTGATATTCTTCATTAGCACGAGATTCAAACATCCTAGTAACCAAAATCCAATAACCTGATTGAATACTCAGCTCATTTAACTTATTTTCAATATCTTGTGTATGAAAGTCATAAAGTAAAGAAAGATACTGCCCCCCAACAACAGACATTTCTTCAGGATTACATTCTCGTTTTGGTACTACTGCAAAATAAGGATTTGCAGCACTTAGTAAATTATCAATAAAATGCTCAAACCTGATCAGAAAATCTAAAAGTTCTGCATCAAGAATCTTATTTTTAAATAATATTTCAGCCCAACTGACACGTTGCTTATTTTTAATTTCAGTTTTCCATATGCCATTTTTCTCATCCAAGACGTAATCAATAAAGTCTTTTAAAATGAGGATTTTTGAGGGATTTATTAAATCTTCATCTTTAGGTGCACCAACATGAAGCTTTTCTATTTTGAAAATAGGTTTACTTTGAAATTTTGGTCTAGGTTTTGATTCAACAATGTCAGCCAAAGGTAAATTATTGGTAATATCAAATTTTTCACTGTAGAAAGAAGTTTGGTTAACCTCAGTCCTTCTTTGATGGGTTACAGGCTCTTCATTCGCTTGAGATTTTTTTCTTCCTGACTGATTTGAATTTTCTGTCTTTTGTTCACCCCTAGAGCGACTATATTTTTCCTGTTTTTCAGGTATTGCTAATTTAGTCTGAATTTTTTTTGGGTGGGTTGAGAATCGATAAACAAAGCTTACTATAGATGGATGTAAATCCTCATGATGTTTCTGGAAATATAGATACTTACTAGAAATAAATAAGTATTTAATCCCCCAATACTCTAATTTTTGCCTGTCTTCATTACTAAAAGAATCATCTATTCCAAACTTTAATTCAGGTTGAAGCTTTCTTAATTGCTCATTCCAATTGATAATTTTAAAAATAATATCGTGCTGATAGTCTTGAAAAGTGGAATGGATACTTTGCTCCATCTCATCCAAATCTTCTTTGGAGTAACATAATTCATTTAAATCCCTATGATTACGCCATTCGTCTATTTTTTTTGTGTAAAGTGGCTTCAACCACTCATTTAACAACACTTTATCAGACAATCTATGTTGCAATTTTTCATTAAATTCTGCTAGCCACGATGATTCAGTCAAAGTCAAAGATTGCAAAAAAATGACTACATGGAATCGAAAGCCATATACCCCATCATCTTCAAACTTCACATAAAATCGTAAAGTATCCGACTGTTGTTTCAGAATATCATTCAGCGCATTCTCTAATAGAGGTTTTAGCAAAACAGCATTTTCTCGCCAATTTTCAATCACATCCCCTTTGAACTGATCCGCTTCAATTTCAATATCAAATGCTAAAAAGTATGCAATCTCTGTATTTTTTAAAAATAGCTGTAGGTCTTCAAATTGATATTGATATTCTAAATCTAAATCAAATCGTGCTTCATTTTTGGCTAATAATTTTAGCTGTTCTCGGACGGGGTACACTTCCTTTAACCAATGGGTCAGTTCATTGTCACCATATTTTTTTAGTACCAAATTTCGATATTCACGTAACCTCAAATCAGAGTATAGCTTCCTACAATCTTGTGAGTATTCTGTTATGCCAAAATTTCCAAGCACTTCATCTTTGACTATTAACCTATCCAATTCTGCTTGAAAGGACGCAAAATCATTTTCAGAAGGAGGTGTATCTTCGACGGACAATTGGTAAAAATAATCTTCACAATTACGATACCATCGAATCAACTCTAAGGAATTCGAAACAGGTGAGCTGATATTAAAACAACCATCCTTATCAAAAATAGAATGTGAATAACGGAGTTCCATAATCTTAAATAAATCACTGCTCCGCACGAGGGAAGAATTGCTCAAATAAGTAGTATTAGACACTCCAAAACACCCTAAGCTATTGTTTTATTATTCTATAATGAATCATTTACTCTTTTTTTACTACAGCAAATTTAGATTTTTATCACAGCATTTTTTTTACCAATACAACAGCAAATTTTATAACTTACAATAATCATTACACTCAATTACGACATACTAGACAAGTATTTCCACCAACCAATATTTCTATCAGACATAAAAAATCCCCCTTGGACCATATTGCTTCAAGGGGGATTTATGTTTATCCAGTCTTGTATAAATAATATCAATATTCCATCCATATCTTGACCTGCTCCCCATACCACTCCATCAACCTTACCCTTTCATCCCAATACTGTGCTCGGTTATAGGCCGAGCGAATTCTATTCTGGGGCACATGAGCAAGCTGGCGCTCAATGGCATCTGGATTAAACAGATTCGATTCATTTACGACAGTACTAAATAGAGATCTAAAGCCATGTGTGGTCATTCGTCCCGCATAGCCTGAACGTTTGATCACAGCCAAAATAGACTCACTACGCATTGATTCTTTGCTATTCAAACGATGTGGAAATAACAGTTCCTGATTATGGGTAAGTCTCAAAGCCTGAAGCTCAGCAATCATCATGTCCGTCAACGGCACACGATGTGGAAGTCGATTCTTCATACGCTCTTCAGGGATATCCCACTTACGTCCTTCTAGATCAAACTCTTCCCAGCGTGCTTGCAGCAACTCACTGACCCGAACGCCTGTCAGCATAATCAGAATAATGGCATGATGTGTTTGAGCATCGGCAGGATAAGCCTTAATACGTCTAAGAAATTCAGGCATCTCAGAGGCAGAAAGCGAAGCCAGGTTTTTGACCCTTTTATTCTTGAGGGCGTAGACTAAATCACCTGCCGGATTGTCATAGCGATATCCATGGGCAATAGCGTATTTCATAACCATGCCACAACGAGACAAGGTACGTTTTGCAATTTCAAGCGAGCCTCTTGCCTCAATTTTCTTAATGATCTGCAGAATCTCAGGTGCCTGAATCTGATTAATACGCTTATTAGCAAGAGCAATATAAAGCTCATCCAATGAAGCTCGAACATTACTGATGTGTTTGGATGACCAGGTTTCTTTTTGATTATTAAACCAATCTTCTGCAACTTCTTTGAAATAGGGCTTTAAGTCTTCATGCAATACTGAACGTGAGTATCGATGCTTAAGCTCATATGCAAGCTCCCTTGCCTTTTTTAAGCTTAAATCTGGATATGGGCCAAGCGATTCAGACTTACGTTCACCATGGACAGTGACGCGTACATTCCAATATTTTTGACCTTTGGTGGTAATGATGAGGGATAAACCATGTAAATCCGAAAGACGATACTGTTTATCTTTCGGCTGTGCTTTTCTGCATTCAGTATCTGTAAGTGGCATGTCGATTACCCATAATTGATGTATTAATTTCTGGGTAAATTTTCCCAATATTTACCCGCAAAGAGCAAATATGGGGTCAAATAGGATCAGACAATATCGGACAAACAGGCATAAAAAAAGCCTTTAAACATTGAGTTTAAAGGCTTTTTTAGATTCCGATGGATTACTTCGGAAAGAATTTTGGTGGAGGTGGCGGGAGTTGAACCCGCGTCCGCCAGCACTACGCTCGAGAATACTACATGCTTAGATATCGTCTATTGTTTTAACTCTTTGTGACCCGACGAACAGGGTACAAATCGCGATCCTCTTGATTTAGTACAAAGCCCCGAGGCTTGGCTTTATACGGACTTGTGTGCGTGCGCTTCAGTCGGACTCTCTAACCACAAGTATTCGGAGAGGCGGACAAGCTGCCCTTAGGCAGCTAGAGCGTATGATTCGTCGTTTGCGACTAAAAAATGCAAATTTGATTTACGAGAGAAAATGCGCTCTCGGCATGCATCTATGAGTTTCATCACCAGCGTCGAAGCCAGAAACACCCCCAAAGTACAAGGCAATCATAGCATAAATGTCAAAAATTACGATGTATTTTCTGAACATTTACACAACTTGATGCGCTTAATTACATTATTGCGCTAATATTTTACTTTTCAAGCCAAATAACAGAAAAATTATGAGCTATTTACTGGCACTAGATCAGGGAACTACGTCAAGTCGGGCCATTATTTTTAATGAACATGGACAAGTTCAGGCAACGGCTCAACGTGAAACGCATATCCACACCCCACATTCAGGCTGGGTGGAACAGGATGCACAGGAAATCTGGAGCTCACAGATTGCGGTGGTACAGCAAGCTTTAGCGACTGCAGGTATTCTGGCAAAAGATATTAGAGCCCTTGGCCTGACTAACCAGCGTGAAACCACTGTAGTCTGGGATCGTAGAAACGGCAAACCGCTCGCCCCGGCAATCGTCTGGCAGGACCGTCGTACCTCTGACTGGTGTAACCGGCTGATTGATCAAGGCTTGATGTCCAAAATTCAGCAAAAAACCGGTCTACGGATTGATCCTTATTTTAGTGCAGGAAAATTGGTCTGGTTTCTGGAGCATGTAGAAGGCGTACGTGAACTGGCTGAACAGGGTCATGTCGCTTTTGGTACTATCGATAGCTGGCTGATCTGGAACCTGACTCAAGGCGCAGAACATGTGATTGAAGCCAGCAATGCTTCCCGTACCATGCTGATGAATCTACATCAACAAACTTGGGACGAAGAACTGCTGGAGCTGTTTCATATTCCTGCTTCAGTCTTACCAAAAATTATTTCCTCGGATAATTATATCGCTGACACCGCTTCAGGTTTACTCGGTGCCAATATCCCCATTACCGGGATTCTAGGTGATCAGCAATCTGCACTGTTTGGTCAATCCTGTTTTGAAGTGGGGAGCGCAAAAAACACCTATGGCACCGGCTGTTTTATGCTGTTCAATACCGGTCAAGACATCCAGCTCAGTCAGAATAAACTGCTTTCTACCCTTGCCTGGCAAGCGCAGGGTCAAACCACCTATGCACTGGAAGGCAGCGTCTTTATGGCAGGTGCGGTAGTGCAATGGCTACGTGATGGTCTCGGGATTATTCAAAAAAGCGATGATATCGAAAAACTGGCCTGTAAAGTTAAGGATACCGACGGCGTGGTTTTGGTTCCGGCCTTTACCGGACTTGGCGCGCCGCATTGGGACAGTGAAGCGCGTGCCCTGCTCTGTGGCATGTCTCGTGGTACGACTCAAGCGCATATCGCCCGAGCAGCCTTAGAATCAATCGCTTTTCAGGTATCGGATGTCCTCAGTGCAATGCAATCCGATATTGCCCACCCTTTAAAAGAATTACGGGTCGATGGCGGTGCCAGTAGCAATGACATGCTGATGCAGTTTCAGGCAGATATTCTCAATGTGCCGGTGCTACGTCCGAAAATGCTGGAGTCTACCGCTTGGGGAGCAGCAGCCATGGCCGGATTAAAATCCGGAATATTTTCCAGTCTGGAGGAAATTTCGCAGTCTTGGCAACTTGAACATGCCTTTGAACCGAAAATGCAAAATGATGAACGTGAAGCTCATTTAGCCAAATGGCAGAAGGCCTTAAATCGGGCCAAATCAGATCTATAACCTGTATCGATCTGAAGGTCGAAAGCTAAAAAAGCACTGTTCAACAGTGCTTTTTATTTTCTATCTCTTACCCTCAATAAGCATAAGATGCGATCGCTGTAGCAATTGGCTTATCTTCATCATTGACCATGGTCATACGCATGGTGCAGCCCTTACGCCCCAAACGTAAGGTTTCTGCCCGCGCGATAAAATATTTACCGCGCCCAGGTGCCAGATAATCCACCCGCATATCCACTGTCGCCAAACGCGAGACTTTTTTAATGGTATCGGCAATGGTTTCAGGTTCGGCTTTTTTATATAGCTCCCCCATCGCTACAATTCCACCGACACTATCGAGTACCGTGGCCGCAAGACCGCCATGCAAAATTTGAAACGCGACATTCCCAACCATAAAATCCTGCATTTCCACATAGGCTTCAATCTGGCCCTCGACCACCCGCATGGTCATGCCATTATGCTTAAAAAAAGGAGAGCTATTAAAAGCATGTACCAGCTGGTTCAGGACTACATCAATATCCACTTTCGAGCCCAGATGTATATTACCTGTCCAGTTTCTCTCTGTCTTACTCATCACTCTGCCCGAATCCACCACAATAAAAAACCGCTAATTTATGCCCAAAAATTTGAGTTAGGGCTACAATAGAGGCCTAGTTTAATACTGATTACTGAGATTTTTATGACTTATACGTTCAATCGTCCCGCGTTTCCTGCAACTCGCATGCGTCGTATTCGTAAAAATGAACATTTACGTTCGATGGTTCGTGAAACCCATCTCGCGGCAGATCATCTCATTTATCCAGTATTTGTCCTGCCAGGACAAAACCAGACCCAAGATATTCCAAGTATGCCGAATATCCAGCGTCTGTCAGCGGACTTGTTGTTAAAAAAATCAGAACGTCTACTGGAACTCGGTGTCAATAAACTGGCGCTATTTCCGGTCACCCCACAAGAAGATAAAAGCCTGACTGCAGAAGCTGCGTGGCGTGAAGATGGTCTGGTACAAAACACCTTGCGTTTATTGAAAAAAGAACTGCCAGAAATGGTGCTGATTACTGACGGCGCATTAGACCCGTATACCACACATGGTCAGGATGGCATTATTGATGAGAACGGTTATGTCTTAAATGATGAAACGGTCGAGTGCCTGATTAAACAGGGCTTGAGCCATGCCGAAGCCGGTGCAGATGTGTTTGCTCCAAGTGACATGATGGATGGCCGGATCGGTGCGATTCGTCAGGCCTTTGAAAAAAATGGTCATATCTATACCTCCATCATGGCCTATTCAGCCAAATATGCATCAAGTTTCTATGGTCCGTTCCGTGATGCAGTCGGTTCTGCCAGCAATTTAAAAGGCGGCAATAAATACAATTACCAGATGGATGTCGGTAACCGTGCTGAAGCCCTGCATGAAATTGCGCTGGATATTCAGGAAGGTGCAGACATGGTGATTGTTAAACCGGGCATGCCTTATCTGGATATCGTCCGCGAAGTCAAAGACACTTTTGGCGTACCAACCTTTGTCTATCAGGTCAGTGGCGAATACGCGATGCTGGCTGCGGCAATTCAAAATGGCTGGTTATCTGATAGCGTCATTTTAGAATCATTGATGAGCTGTCGTCGTGCCGGTGCAGATGGTATCTGGACCTATTTTGCTGAAGAAGCTGCGCTTAAACTGAAAGACATGAAGTAAAAGGATTTCGGCGCAATGCATATTGCCATTGTCGGCGCTGGCATCACCGGTTTGATGTCGGCGCTGGAACTGCTTGAACAGGGATGTTCTGTTACCCTTTTTGATCAACAGGCCGCCGGACAGGCTGCATCCTGGGCTGGAGGAGGAATCCTTTCCCCGATGTATCCGTGGCGTTATCCCGCTGCTGTAAATGCTCTGGCTCGACATGCCAAACCTATGTATCAGGACTGGAATCAAAAACTGCAACCTTTCACTGGCATCGATTTCCAGATTCATGAAACAGGTATGCTGATTTTTGATGAATCCGATTTTGAAATCGGTTTAAGTTATGCCAAAACACATCAGGATCCGCAGCAACAGGCAGAATTGCTTGATCAGGCTAAACTGCAACAGATCAATCCAAGAATTAATCAGAGCAAATTCAAGCAGGCGATTTATTTCCCTGAACTGGCGAATATCCGTAATCCACGGTTATTACAGTCGATCATTCACTATTTGAAGCAGCATCCTCGTGTCACCTGGCAAGAAGACTGTAAAATCACTCGGCTCAATATTCAGCAAGGCTGTGTAAAAAGTATCTCAGATGAACATAGCCAGGTTTTTCAGGCAGATCAATATGTGTTCACAACCGGAGCATGGTCGCAACACTGGTCACAGCAACTTGGTTTGGAAATTCCGGTACAGCCGGTTCAGGGCCAGATGCTGCTGTTTAAAACGCCAGAAAACTGGCTGCCGACCATGTGCATGCATAAGGTGATGTACCTGATTCCACGTCAGGATGGACATGTTTTATGTGGTTCCAGTATGCGTCAGGTCGGTTTTGACACCTCGCCTTCTAGCGAAATCCGGCAGGATATTTTACAGGCGTGTATCGAGATGGTACCGGAACTGGCAGATTTTCCGCTGGTCAAGCAATGGGCCGGATTAAGACCCAGCTCACCCGATGGTATTCCCTATATTGGCAAAATTCCCAAGCTAGACAATGCCTGGGCCAATTTTGGACATTTCCGGAATGGTTTATGCATGGGGCCGGCATCAGGCAAACTACTCGCTCAACTCATCCTTAAACAAATGCCAATCGTTGATCCAGCTCCTTATGATCCTGTCCGTTTATTAGAGCCCAGTCGTTTAGTGCTTTAGGATATTATCCAGTGCTTCTTTCAGAGTTGGATAATGAAACTGGAATCCAGCCTCCTGCAAGGCTTTGGACTGTACATACTGACCGTTTAAGACCAGTTGTGACTGTTCTCCCAGCATCATTTTCAGACTGCATGCGGGTAGTGGAAGTAAGGGTTTGCGCTTCAGAATCTGGGCCGCAGTTCGTGCAAACTGGGCCTGACTACTTTTTTCTGGCGCGACCACATTAAAGATCTGCTCGGCTGTATCCTCAAGTATCAAGAATTCAATCGCACGCAGCACATCCTCTAGATGCACCCAGGTCACTGGCTGACGTCCATGACCAATCCGCCCGAACAGATTCAGCTTAATCGGTAACAACATCTGCGGAAGAATCCCGCCACCTTTACCAAATACCACCGCAAAGCGAACAATCTTGGTGTTCTGGTTAGTATAGGACAAGGCCAGCTGTTCCCACTTCGCACAGAGTTCAGACATAAAAATATCTTGTGGCGGACTTTGCTCCGTGCAGACCTGTTCCCAACGCTCTGTCGGATCAATACCATAATAACCAACCGCTGATGTTGAAATAATCCGTTTCGGTCTAATCTGATTTTTTTCTAAATAATCAAAAACCTTTTTGGTGGTGTCTAAACGGCTATCCAGCAATTTCTTTTTACGCGCTGCCGTCCAGCGGCCTTGACCAATGCTTTCGCCAGCCAGATTGACCACATAATCAAGCTGATGCTGTTTTAATTCATCCAGCTGATTGATCCAATGGAAGTCCGGATGTGGTTCATGTTTATTTTTCTGACGGGTCAGCCCAATCACCCGATAATCCCGTTCCAGTAAAAAACGCACGAGATGACTGCCAATAAAACCACTCGCTCCCGTCAACAGCACTACAGGTTTATACATTCGTCATTCTTCGCCTTATTATTTTCTTGATTTAAATTATACGCCACTCATCTTTAGCTTTTTAAACCGAGAAGATCTTTGTAGTGGAGAATTTGTATCTTTCATCATTCAATCAATTTATGAAGATCAGTCGTCACACAATGATTCATCTATACTCACTGAGGTGGATGGCCAAACATTTTCTCTGCCATACGCTGGGCCTGCTTGCCATAAAACCAGTAGGTCAGCAGATACAGCGGAATTGCGATCATCAGGAACATGATCAGCACAATACTCATAAATTGTGGCTGCTGTAGATACAACAGAAAGTCCTGCCAGGCATTCGGATTGGAACGGGTGGCGATAACAATACCGAGCAAGAGAAATAATAAATTATAGCCCCAGTAAATCAGGCTAAACCCGAGGGTGAATTTTTTACGCTCTGCTTGGGTCGGGGCACGTTTTTGCTGTTTTAAAAATTTAAAAAGCACCCAAATCATGGCTACCAGATAGGGAACAATCGTCAAGACTGCACCCATGCCCATCGGCAGCAAGGCTGCGAGTACACCGCAAATACAGGTAAAAATAAAACATATAACGAAAAACCAGATAAAATAACGACTTAGCGGCAACATATGCATGACTCAGTGATCTTCAACAAGCTAGTATAAAAAAAATCAGGTTTTTTTTCATTTTATTGTCAACCATCCACTACAGGGTGACGTTATATAGGGTACAAGGTACAAAAATTTGGACTGGCATCCACGAATTTTTGCTGACCTTTAGAGCTAAAGCAATAAGTCCAGTGTACAGGGAAATTTTGAATAGCAGCCAAAATCTTCATGTAACACAAATTTGACCGACGATTTCATCATCACTCGAATCGTCGGTTTTTATTTTTTAAAATCCCTATTTCTAAAATCTGAGGGCTTGCAGAACCTTTAATATCTGATGATCTGGATACAACCGTCCATTAATATCCATACTGATCAAAATAAATTCAGCCTCCAAATCACAAACAATTCACTGAAATATCGATTTCAAGTAGATTTTTACCTGTGCTTTTTCCTATAGTAGCAAGGCAGACATTTCAGGGTTCATTACATGGCAGTTCATTTTCTTCACACTTCCGATTGGCATCTGGGACAATTTTTCCATAACCATCACCGTGAATTTGAACATGCGCAGTTTTTGACTTGGCTACTTGAGCAAATTAAAAAAAAGCAACCGCATGCCTTGCTGATTGCCGGCGATATTTTTGATGTCATCAATCCTGCGTCCAGTGCGCAAAGACAGCTGTACCAGTTTCTGGCCGATGCTCATGACTTGGCGCCGCATATGCAAACCCTAATGATTGCAGGCAATCATGATTCCGGTTACCGGATCGAACAGGTTGAACCCTTGCTGGCCAAATTTAATGCCAAAGCAGTGGGAATTGTAGGCCGCACGGCAGAAAATACCCTGAACCTGGATCGGCTGCTTATTCCTATTTATGATCAGGATAAAAATATCATCGCTTGGTGTCTGACCCTGCCTTATTTACGCAGTGCTGAAATTACCGGACTGAATGAACATACCAGTACTAGCCAGAACGCGATCAGTTATCTGCATCAACAACTGATTGCCGAAGCCAAAGCACGCAAACAGCCACATCAGGCACTGATTTTAATGTCACATGCGCACATGCAAGGTGGTGAGACCTCAGACTCCGAACGTCCAATTATTGTTGGCAATGAAGAGGCCCTGTCGACGGCGCTGTTTGATGACGTGATTGATTATGTCGCGCTGGGGCATTTGCATAAACCACAAAAAGTCGGTCAGCCGCATATTCGTTATAGTGGTTCCCCAATCCCTTTGTCATTTAGTGAGATTAATTATAAGCATCAAATAGTTGAAGTCAGAATTGACCCTCAATTAGAAGATGAGGCACGTTTTCAGTTTGAAGCTTTGCTTATTCCACGCAGTGTAAGCCTGCATCGACTTCGTGGTGAACTCAATGAAATCTTTGAGCAGATTCGAACCCTTGAACATGGGGAAATTGAAGCAATTGATCAACGTGAATATATCGATATTGAATATCATACGGCAACGCCACCTCCACCCAATTTAAGACAAACTTTTGAAGATGCACTTCCGCCGAACCGCTATCGACTGGTGCGCATTTCACGTCAATATCAAGCTATTAATCTTGATGATGCACAAGCTCAGAAGATCCATTTAGAGCCGCCAACACCCAAAAGACTATTTGAACAGCTTTGGCTCAAACAGGGTTACAGCGCCGATGATTCGGTGCTGAAAGATTTCCTCAGCCTGATTATTGAGGCGGAAAAAAATATTGATGCTAATGAAACACCATAAGGATATGCCATGAAAATTTTATCTATTCGTATAAAAAACTTGGCATCGCTTGCAGGTGAACATTTTATTGATTTTGAAAGCAATCCACTTGCCAGTGCAGGCTTAATTGCAATTGTCGGTAAAACAGGTGCCGGAAAGTCCACGATTCTGGATGCAATGTGTTTGGCACTGTTCAATCGTGTACCTCGTTTAAAAGATAGCGATGGCAAACTGACTGATATCGATGGTTCTGAACTTCTCACCAATTCCCCATTAACTGTTTTGCGTCGCGGTACAGGCATTGGTTTTGCCGAACTAAGTTTTGTTGCACAAGATCAAAAAGTATATTCAGCTCGCTGGGAAATTAAACGTGCACGTGAAAATCCCACAGGCAAATTGCAAAGTGTGCAACGTTCACTGAAATGTCTGAGTGATGGCAATATTCTTGCCGATAAAGCCAAAGCGGTAGAAGCTAAAATTCTGCAAATTACTCAGCTGAGTTTTGAGCAATTTACCCGTGCCGTTTTATTGGCTCAATCTGAAGTGACCGCATTTTTAAAATCACGGGATACTGAACGTGGTGAACTGCTCGAATATCTGACCAACTCCAGTATTTTTGGCAAAATTGGTCAATTGGCATATGAAAAAACCAAGGAAATCGCCAATCAGCGCAAAGCTTTAGAAGTCAGACTCGGTGATATCGAGACTTTGTCGGAAGAAGATTTAGCGACTATAAGCGATCAATTCAATACAATCTGTACTGAATACAAAAAATTAGAACAAGAAAAATCGGCACTCGAAAAAAACCAGCGATGGTTTGAACAAAAGCAAAAGCTGGAAAATGATGTTCAGCAACGACAGCGTCAGCATGTGGAGCAACAACAAAAATTTGATTTACTGAATACAGAACGTGGCCGTCTAAAACAACTCGAAGTTTTTGCATCCATCCGTCCAAGTATGATCCAGCAAGAAAAAACACAAACAGAATTAGCTCGGTTAAAATCTCAAATTCAAAGTACTGAACTACAGTTTCATACCATTCAGCAAGTTTTTGAGCAAAAACAGACTGCATTTAAACAGATTGATGAACAACTCAAAGCGCTACAGCATTTTGAACACACCCATCAGCACCGTATTGACCAAGTCCGTCACTGTATTCAAGAACGTGAATTCATTGGTAAACAGTTTGTTAAAGCAAAATCTGTATTGGACGAGTTTCAAAAAGAGTTACAGCCCTTAATCCTTGTACAAACTCAGCTACACAAGGAATTAGCGCAATTCAAGTCAGATCAGCAAAAACAAACCGAACAGTTGAATCAAACGATGCAACTAAGCAGTTTAGATGATGGACTTTCCGCGCATCTCACACAGTTACAACGATTTATTCAGCATTACCAAAGTTTTGAAAAACAATATGGCGATATTGCTTCTGCTAGAACTGATTTAAGTCAGAAAAAGCAGCAATTGGAATCACTACAACAACAGTATGGCGATGACCAAAAAATTGATCACCAACTATTAGAACTTCGCCGCGATCAGGCAAAAAATTTGGAGCAACAACATCAATTTAGTTTAATTCAAAATCAATTTAAACAATGGCTACAACAACGCTCTGAACAGCATCAACTGCAAACAACGTGCAATGCGCTCGCACAGCAGAGTGCCCAAAGTAAAATCCAAGTTGATTTGCAAGAACAGCAATACCAAACCCATAAACTTGAACGTGAAAACTTACAACGCATGCTGCAACAACAGCGCTTATTACATGCTGAAAATATTGAGAAATTACGCGAGCAATTGATTGATGGAGAAGCATGTTTAGTCTGTGGCAGTTTACATCATCCATTTAAAACTGATCTTTCTGCACTATCGAGTGAACTCGTCAATTTGCAAGAGCAACAAGAGCAGCAAGCGATTCAAATCGAACAAGACAGTTTTAATGCTTGGCAAAAGATTCAGCAATTACACACACAGCAAACAGCATCTTTGAGCGAACAGCAAAAACGTCTCGATGATTTAAATATTCAACATCAACAGCATGAACAGGCGCTTTATCAAAGCTTCAAAAATACCCAAATTCAAATAGACTTAACCCAACAATCTGAACAGATTGAACAACAACTGCTTCAAGTCAATCAAATCCTGCAACAAGAAAAAATAACACTTGAGGAAAATATCAAACAACTCGATGAGGTTGAAAAAACACAACGGAATTTAACCCAAAATATTCAGCAAATCTCACAACAACTGTCGATTGTTCAACAAGCTGAACAGAATATTCAATACCTTCTAGACCTGCTCACTGCTGATCAACGAAATGCTTGGCATAAGCAAACCTTAACTGTTGCACAACACATTGTGCAACAATTGCATGAGCGTCAGCATCTGTTGCAGAATCTTGAGACTTTAAATCAGCAACTGAATGAGAAAGCTCAACTACTCGCTCAAAAAAATAACGAGATTCAAGCCAAAAATAATCAGATTGAACTCGCTGAAAAAGATAAAGTTGAATTTGAGCGTCAAGGACAAGAGAACAAGGAACTTGCCGTTCAGCTTATTTTTGAGATAACTCAAACTTGGGTCGATAAACCACATGAATGGCTGACTCAACACGATGAACAGCGTAAAAATTTACAGCTGCAATATCAGAAAATACAACAAAGTTTCGAAACAGCTCGTCAACAATTTGATAGCCAACAACGGCAGCTTGATCAACTCAAAATTCAGTTGGCTCAACTTGAAACACAGCATCATGCTTGTGTTTTAGAAATCGAACACTGGTTAAATCAAAATTTAGATTTTAATCATGCTTTGATTTCACAATTAAGCCTCATTTCAACTGAAGAAACTCAAAAACTACGTCAACATATTAAAGATATCGAACATGCCTTGGTCGATGCAGCATCCGCCCTGAAAACCACACAACATCTGCTCGCACAACATTTACAAACTCAACCTGAAGTACAAATCTTACAGATTGAGCGTGCCATTGAACTGAACCTTAAAGCTTTAGCAGAGCGACAAGAACAGCGTGACCAACTTAAGACCAAGTTAGATGTTCACTACTCGAACCTAGATAAGCAAAAACAATTTGCTGAACAAATTCAGCAAATTCAAACTGAAGAATATCGCTGGAATAAAATTTCCAGTCTTATGGGGGATGCCACAGGCAAAAAATTCCGTGATTATGCGCAGCAATATAACCTTGATATTTTGCTTGAATTTGCCAATCAGCAACTCGCGATGCTGTCTCAGCGTTACACCTTAAAACGTTTAGACAACTCACTCAGTCTTGCCATTATTGACCATGATATGGATGGTGAAACCCGTTCTGTTTCATCGCTTTCTGGGGGTGAGTCATTCTTGACCGCCCTTGCCTTGTCTTTAGCAATTGCCAATATGGCTTCAGGCTCCATGAAAATAGAATCCCTTTTTATCGATGAAGGTTTTGGCACCCTTGATGCATCTTCATTACATATGGTGATGAATGCACTTGATCAGTTACAAAGTCAGGGACGTAAAGTGGTCGTAATCTCACATGTACAGGAAATGCATGAACGGATTCCGGTACAGATTCAGGTCAAGCCTGTTGGTGCAGGCGCCAGTACCATTCAGATTATAGGTTAACGATGAGTCACCCTGCCCCGAACATGCTCTCCCCCTATTTCAGCCTACAGCTTGAGAGCCTGCGGGGCATCAGTGCCATTGTGGTGCTGTTCAGTCATTGCTTTCAGGCATTTATTGCGCCTTTCGATACCAGCATTTATTCATGGATACGCCTGCTTGGGCAGGCTGCAGTCATGATTTTCTTTGCCTTAAGTGGCTATCTGATCGGCTATTCGATTCAGCACAACATTCATCAGCATGGTCAGTTCAATCTGCACCGTTATGCCCGACAGCGTTGCAGCAGAATTTTACCACCCTTTCTGTTTGCCATGGGGTTGACGCTGCTTTTATATCTGCTTGCTCCACTATTATTTGCCAGCCATACTCATGCTTTTCAACACAGTTTTGGCATGATGATCCGGACTGACTATAATGTAGACATGATGGAATTTTTTGGTTCGCTGCTATTTTTGAATGGCTTTGTAACACCAACGGTTTCAGCCAATGCTGCACTCTGGAGCCTGAGCTATGAAGTGTGGTTTTATGTGCTGGCCGGATTCCTACCTTTTTTAAAAAATTCGGAAATCGCCAAAATCGGATTTTTTATGGTTCTGGCTATACTGTCATTACTGAACATCCAGTTTTTTATTTATTTTCTGGTCTGGCTTAGTGCCTTTGCCTGTTCATTTCGATATATCCAGCTACGTTTTTTAAACCGCTTACAATCGGTCAAATTAGCCCTAGTCGGCTTGGCATTTCTAATCGCCTGTTTTGATGCTTACCAGTTTCAGCTGATTGATGAGGCCCAGCAATACCGTGCTGCGAATTTTGCCCCTTTTAATTTCTGTGTGGGTTTGGCCTTTAGCTGCTGGCTGGTACAGCTCCAGCATCAACGTAGTCACTACCATCCGGTCTGGGTTCAATCCGCAGACTTTTCCTATACCTTGTATGTGACCCATTTCCCCTTACTTTTATTTATTTTGGGCTGTATTCCGGCAACTTTGGCCTATGGTCTGGGCGGAGCAGTTTTAGCCTTGCTTGCGAGCATGTGCAGCTTAATAGTTTTTGCCTGGTTAATGGCTAAATGGCTCGAACCAGCCAGAAAAAAAGCGTTATCCAATACCCTGCGATAACACTTTGCTGCAAAAAACTGACATTAGTAGTTTATACATCTTTTTTAGGCCGTGCGCCAAACAAGGCCGTACCAACACGAACCATGGTAGAACCCGCAGCAATCGCTTCGGTCATATCCCCAGACATGCCCATACTTAAAGTATCCCAGTCTTCAGGGTGTACATGCTGAACTTTGACTGCATCAAATAAAACTTTGGCATCAGCAAAGGCTTGAGGATTATTCGGTGCTGGAATCACCATCAGGCCACGTAAACGCACATTCGGCAGTTGGCTGATCTGTGCCACCAAATCTGCAACCTCATCTGGACAGCAACCATCTTTGGTATCCTGACCATCAATATTCACCTGAATACAGATATTCAGTGCAGGCTGATCATCTCCACGCTGATTGGATAAGCGCTCGGCGATAATCAGACGATCCACCCCATGCACCCAAGCAAAATTTTCTGCCAGATGCTTGGTTTTGTTACGCTGCACATGTCCAATAAAATGCCATTCAATGTCCAGCTCTTTCAGTGCCGTGATTTTTTCCAGTGCTTCCTGCAAATAGTTTTCACCAAAAGCACGTTGCCCTGCCTGATACATATCTGCCAGCACGCTACTCGGCTGGGTCTTGGAAACGGCAAGCAGTTGCACCGCATCTGCTTCGCGGCCGGCCTGAATACAGGCAGTTTCAATTTGCACTAAGACCTGATTTCGTGACTGTTGCAACATATTCATTGATGGGGTTCTCATTTCATTCATCTTTTTTTCCCTTGCCCATGAACTAAGTGTTGGTTAAGCTGTGGGAAAGCCTTATTATTCTATCAAAATAATTAACATTTTAATGAACTCGGGGACCTTATGGATATCACAGAATTGTTGGCATTTTCTGCTAAAAATGGTGCGTCGGATTTACACTTGTCTGCGGGCTTACCGCCAATGATTCGTGTCGATGGGGAAGTTCGTCGCATCAACCTGCCAGCATTAGAACACAAAGAAGTGCATAAACTCGTTTATGACATCATGAACGATAAACAGCGCCGTGATTTTGAAGAAAATCTGGAAACTGACTTTTCTTTTGAAGTGCCTGGCGTGGCACGTTTCCGTGTCAACGCATTTAACCAGAACCGCGGTGCCGGTGCGGTATTCCGTACCATTCCCTCTAAAGTACTGACCCTTGAAGATCTGGGCATGGGACAGATTTTTAAAGATATCTGTGAATATCCACGTGGTCTGGTACTGGTCACAGGTCCAACCGGTTCGGGTAAATCAACTACCTTGGCGGCGATGCTGGATTATATTAATGACAACCGCTATGACCATATTCTGACCGTCGAAGATCCGATCGAATTTGTGCATCAGTCCAAGAAATGTCTGATTAACCAGCGTGAAGTGCATCGTGATACGCATGGCTTTAATGAAGCATTACGTTCTGCATTACGTGAAGATCCGGATATTATTCTGGTCGGTGAGATGCGTGACCTTGAAACCATTCGTCTGGCTTTAACTGCGGCAGAAACGGGTCACCTTGTTTTCGGCACCCTGCATACCACCTCAGCGGCCAAAACCATTGACCGTGTGATCGACGTATTCCCTGCTGAAGAAAAAGACATGGTACGCGCCATGTTGTCTGAATCCCTACAAGCCGTAGTTTCACAGGCTCTACTGAAGAAAAATGGCGGTGGGCGTGTGGCGGCGCATGAAATCATGATCGGTATTCCTGCGATCCGTAACCTGATCCGTGAAAACAAAGTCGCACAAATGTACTCAGCAATTCAGACAGGCGCCAACTATGGCATGACCACACTGGACCAGACCCTGAAAACACTGGTGTCCAAAGGTTTGATCAGCCCGCAAGTTGCACGTACTGCAGCCAAACAGCCAGAAGCATTTTTATAAAAAAATTGAATTGTATTGGGGTTTATATACATGGATTTTAACGGCTTACTCGATTATATGGTGGAGAAAAAAGCATCGGATCTGTTCATTACTGCCGATGTCGAACCGTCCATCAAGATTAATGGGCAGATTTTACCGATTGGTTCGGTAAAATTACCCGGTGCGGCAGTAGGACAACTGCTCCATTCCATCATGACCGAAAAGCAGCGTAAAGAATTTGCTGACAGTCGTGAATGTAACTTTGCCATCAGCACGCCGGATAAAAGTGCCCGCTTCCGTGTCAGTGCCTTTCAGCAACGAGATCAACCGGGGATGGTGCTGCGTCGGATTGAAACTGTTATTCCCACGATGGATGAACTCAAGTTACCGCCGATTCTAAAAGAACTGGCGATGACCAAACGTGGCATCATTATTTTTGTCGGGGCAACGGGTACCGGTAAATCAACCTCGCTGGCGTCTTTGGTCGGTTATCGTAATGAAAATTCCAAAGGTCATATCATTACCATTGAAGATCCGATCGAATTTATTCACCAGCATAAGGGCTGTATTATCACCCAGCGTGAAGTCGGCATCGATACGGATTCATTTGAAATTGCCCTGAAAAATACCCTGCGTCAGGCACCAGACGTGATTCTGATCGGTGAGATCCGTTCACGTGAAACCATGGATTATGCGATTGCCTTTGCCGAAACCGGTCATCTGGTCTTTGCTACCCTGCACGCCAACAACGCCAACCAAGCGATTGACCGGATTATCCATTTCTTCGAAGCAGACCGACATAATCAGCTGTTCATGGACTTGTCCCTGAACATGAAAGCCATTGTGGCACAGCAACTGATTCCAACCATCGATGGTAATGGTCGCCGTGCAGCGATTGAGATTCTGATTAACTCACCACTGATTGCCGACTTGATTCGTAAAGGTGATGTGCATGAGATCAAGGATCTGATGAAGCGTTCCCGTGAACTGGGCATGCAGACCTTCGATCAGGCGCTGTATGATCTGTATAAAGCCAAACAGATCAGCTATAAAGATGCACTGAAACATGCAGATTCACCAAACGACCTGCGTCTGCAAATCAAGCTGTCAGAAGAAGGTGGTAGTCACTTATTACGTGCGCATTCCAACATTACCTTTGATGGTCAGTCCTGATCATCTTGAAGGCATAAAAAAAACAGGCTTCAAGAAGCCTGTTTTTTTGTTTCAACCGGAGTGCAAATTATTTTTTACGAAACACTTCCTGACAGGCCGGCGCATCGCAGTAGCCATACAGATTCAGAGAGTGACCGGTTAATTCAAAACCAAATTTTTCAGCAACATCATGCTGCTCTTTTTCAATCGTATCATTGATGAATTCAACGACTTTGCTGCAATTCAAACAGACCAGGTGATCGTGGTGATCTTCCTGCATGATCTCGAAAACGGAATGATTATTTTCAAAATTATGACGTTCGATGATGCCCGCTGCTTCAAATTGCGTTAACACACGATACACAGTTGCTAAACCTACATCTTCGCCCTGATCGAGTAAAGTCTTGTAAATATCTTCCGCACTTAAATGATGTTGTTTTGAATTTTCTAGTAATTCTAATATTTTAATTCGTGGAAGGGTAACTTTCAGTCCAGCTTTTCGTAAATCTTGGTTTGAAATAGTCATGTAAAAAGGTCTCTCAACAAAATCAAAGTTGGAATATGCAACAAAGTTTAGATGCAGTATGATCTATCCTTGGATCAAATGCATCATAATTAATTTGGGATAGTTTAGCAAAATGCAAAAAATCATGTTGACGTTATTCGTCACTTCATTGCTCGTCGGCTGTTCGACATTAGGTGTTTATAAAGTAGATATTCCACAAGGAACCCCTTTAACCCAAGCACAAGCCGCTAAAATTCAGGTGGGAATGAGCCATCAACAGGTGCGTTTCTTACTGGGCAGTCCAACAGTAAGCGATCCACTGAATCCTTTACGTTGGGACTACATCTATAACTATACCCCAGGAACCTACGCTAAAAAAGCCAAGATCCCGGCAGCCCAAGGCCAGCATTTGAAAATCTACTTTAACCAGTCTGGTATCGTGGAACGCGTTGAAGGTCTGGAGACAATTCCAGAATCTCAACCTGGCTTACCAGGATCAAAAGAAGCAATTTTAAATGCTCCTCCACTATAGTCGGTTTCTCATGAAAAAGCCCCTGAATCATCAGGGGCTTTTTTGATTAAGCTGATTGATTGAGCAGATCATTGAGGCTACTGCTCATTCAAGCCGCTTTCTATTCGGAAGATGGTTTCAGCTTTCTTAAAAGATTGCCTCTGGCATAACGACCCACAGGATTTTTCTCGGCGCGTTTACGTCGGATGTCTTTAGGATTGATGGTCAGTGGCCGATAAATTTCCACCCGATCACCTGCTGCCAGTTGCTGCTGATGATCTTGCAAGCGCACGCCAAAAATGCCCAGAGATAACGGTTCAGGCAATTCGACCTGCTCACGGATTCCACTTTGCTCAATCGCATCCAATGCTGTCATGCCGGACTGAAATGGCACGGCTAGATGAAATTGTTTTTCTGGCGTCGCATACGCCACCCAGATCATCGCCTCACTCATCAGATGAATTGTCCTAAGACAGCAATGATTGCCAGAATAATCCCGACCGGTAACACTACACGTACTGCAATACGCCAAATGTTATAAAACGCTTCAGAGCTGAAATTCATTGATTTACGCAAATGACTGATCTTCATGATCCAGCCGGCAAATAATGCATAGATCAAACAAATCAATAAGCCCCAGACGAGCAAGACCACATTGAAAATTGGGCTTAGATTTGGAATAGCCCAGATCAGCGTAACCGCCGCCACAATCGCCCATTGAATCGCAGGATGAAGCTGACGTTGCTGTAACTGTTCACGTGCCATTTGCAAAATTAATGCGGCAGCTGCCACCATCGCTGCGACCAAGGTGAATGCAGGGATTTGCGCTTGCACAGCAAAGAAAGCAAATGCAATGACAGCAACGAGCTGCGCAATCCAGATCGGCAATACCGTCTTGCTGGCGACATCCTGTTGTTGTACAGCGCTCAGGCTAGACTGCCAGTACAAGCCCATGCCCAGACCACTTGCCACCAGCGCTAATACGGTGGCATTGCCCCATTCCGAGAATTCGACTGGCGTGACTTGCCATGCAGGTAGTGCAGTTCCCATTACATTGGCCAGAACCAGAGATGCGAGCACCCCAATCGTTGTAACAGCCAATAAAATTTGACGCGGTAGCAGTGACAGGGCCAACGCTACTATTGTCAATCCGATCAACAAAAGGTTCGGTGCAAGATCAAGTGCAGCAACCGCCAGAACATTACTGGCATTGTTCAGCATTGCACCTGCCAGAAACGGAATAAAAATCACACTTAACCAGCCGACAATACGCCATTTCTGTGACGCATCCGCTTCACGGGTCAGCGTTGACAGCGCCTGTAATGGCGTTGTTCTAGAGCGCTTGGCCAAAGCAATTTCCAAGTAGCAGACTGGAAGTGCCAGAATCAGCATGGTGGCTAACCAGAGCATCCAGAAATCCAGCTGACGATCAATCTGGATACCGGTTATCGGTGCGAGCGTCGCGATGATAATAAACGATAAACAGAAAGCCATCAGCGGCGATAACCATTTTGACATAGCATTGTCCTGCATGATGCATTCCTATAAAAATCTAGCGCTATTTTGCCTTGTGAAGCGGTGAAAATCAAAAACAAAAAGCAAACCACCTTAACGGTGATTTGCTGCGCCAAAATTATAATTAAATTGTAATTCTTGTTATCTCTTTAGATATTTTATTATGAGAAAAACCGAGCGAACCAGTTTTTACCGGTTTTCTTTTCTTTTTCCTTGATGATACCCATCATATTTTCTTTCACGGCACCGACATAATCGGCGTCATCGTGCTGGATATGGTTAATCAGCCATTTCGATAATACTTCGTGCAGTTCATGTTCAATCGACTGCCCCAGTTCAAAACGGTCACGATATGATTCAATTTTCTTAATAAACAGGTCATGCACACGTTTATGCGGTACCCGATATTTATAGCCGGCTTCTTCCTGAAGAGATTCCTCAAAGGTAAAATGCGACTGGGTATAATCAATAATATTGTCAAGAATCTGTTTAATACGGGCACGTTCGGTATTGGCATCGATTCCATCAATTTCGTTGATATAATCGAGAATTCGTTTGTGCTGATCGTCAATCACATCGATACCAGTATTATAGTCTGGGACCCATTTCATTTTCATTACGACCACCTATAAATATTAAGGACTTATAACGTGAAAATGAGCATATAGCGTATTGATTGAAATAAAAATGAAGCAAATTAGTCGGCTTTCCGCCTAAATCCAGCTTTTTCACTTTAAGTTTCTGTTATATATAATTAAAAATAATTTATCCTGAGTAAAAGGCTAAGATATTAATTAACCAAAAACTGTAATAAACCTTTATTTATTCTTAGATTTTTTCCTATTTGAAAATATAAAAAAACGGAGTTTAAACTCCGTCTTTTATTGCGTTTTAATATTGATCAGCGCGCGTGATGCGTTTTAAGGAAGGATCAAGACGCTCACGTTCCAGACGATCCACATGCGTCAACTGAGAACGCACTTTTTCCCCATGCTGAAACAGGATCATTTCACCCGGCTGGAAAGCAGTCCATTCTTCATTCTGGGTCAATGGTTCGGTAGTAATCACTGCCACGCGATCTTCAGGGGTCGTAACCTGACTAAAGTCCACTTCGACGTCAATATCAATCAGCTGAGCCGGTCTAAACGGGTATTCACGTACTAGCCAGTGGAGTTTGGTAATCGCATAGCTAAACAGCGCCTGACCATTCGAAAGGCAGAAATTAAAGGTGCCATGCTCGGCAATTGCAGGTGAAATTTCAGCTAGAAGATCGAAAACCTGATCCAGTTTCGGCTCATGATAGCCAAAGCGTTTCACCAGTTGATCGAGCAGATAGCAGAAGGCACGCTCACTGTCGGTATTGCCGACTGGGGTAAAGCGCCCTGACAGTTCAGGAAAATAATCATGTAAATCGCCATTATGGGCAAAAATCCACTGCCGCCCCCAAAGTTCACGGCTAAAAGGATGCGAGTTTTCCAGATTAATTTTGCCTTGAGTGGCTTTACGGATATGGGCAATCACATTACGTGATTTGATCGGATAATTACGCACCAGCTCGGCAATCGGCGACTCAACCGCAGACTGGTTATCAACAAACAGACGGCAGGCTTTATCTTCAAAAAAAGCAATTCCGAAACCATCCGCATGATCAGAGGTAATGCCCGCCCGCTGGGAAAATCCGCGGAAGGAAAAAGTAATATCCGTCGGGGTGGCACAATTCATTCCGAGCAGTTGGCACATGGTCTGGTTTCAGCTCTCTATTTACTTAGAAGCTTATTGTGCATGACTGTCCCTGTCATTTCAAATATCTGACTATGATAACCTCAAATAAAAAAGAGCCTCTATTGAGACTCTTTTTGGCAAAAAATGGATTATGAGCGATGCGGATTGGCACGGTTGGTAATGAGAGTACCAACACCATGATCGGTGAAAATTTCCAGTAAGCTGGCATGTGGTACACGACCATCCACGATATGTGCACTCACGACACCGCCTTTTACCGCATCCAGCGCACAACCTACTTTTGGAATCATGCCGCCATAGATTACGCCAGTTTCGATCAGACGATCGACTTCCTGAGTAGTCAGACCAGTCAGCAGGTTTTTATTTTCATCCAGCACACCCGTGATATTGGTCAGCAGAATCAGTTTTTCTGCACCTAGGGCTTCAGCGACTTTACCAGCGACCAGATCCGCATTGATATTATAGGTATTGCCTTCTTCATCGACACCTAACGGGGCAATGACTGGAATAAAGTCACTATTGGTGAACATTTCCAGAACATCGGTTTTTACGCCAACGACTTCACCGACCAGACCCAGATCAATTTGCTCAACTGAACCATCTTCAGCCACTTTTTCCATCAGCAGTTTTTGTGCACGAATCAGGTTGCCGTCTTTACCGGTAAGACCAATGGCACGACCACCATGCTGGTTGATCAGGTTCACGATAGATTTATTGACGCTACCACCAAGTACCATCTCGACCACTTCCATGGTCGCAGGATCAGTCACGCGCATGCCGTCAATACGGTCTGATTCGCGGCCCAGCTGTTTCAGCATGGAATCGACTTGCGGGCCACCGCCATGCACCACGATCGGATTAATACCGACGGTTTTTAATAATACGATATCACGTGCAAATGAACTTTCCAGCTCAGGATCGGTCATCGCATTACCGCCGTATTTTACCACCAGGGTTTTACCCGCAAAGCGTTGAATATACGGCAAAGCTTCTGTCAAAATCTGTGCTTTGTCGATGCCTGTTTGTTGATTTGGCATTCGCCTCTCCTTATTGAGCATCTAAAATGTCTTGAGCGATCTCTGGATAACGGTCACGCAACATGGCTACAAACAGATGACGAATTTCATTTAGACCTTGGGCATTATTGGCATCAAAGCGCACTGTGAAATACTCACCTGTATTGGATGCTCGAATGATGCCAAAACCATCCTCAAAATCAAGACGTATCCCATCAATTTTACTGATTTGCGCATTAATTCTTGCGGATTGTTGTTCAACGAAGTTTAAAAGCTCAACAGGACGTACTTGACGCGTTGAAATATAAAGATCTTCAGTACCATGTCGTTTTGGATAAGCCGCCAAGGCCTGCGCGAGAGTTTGCCCCGTTTGGTCGAGATATTCCATGACTCTGAGCGCTGCATAGAGTCCATCATCATAGCCCCAGCCGCGACCATCATTAAAGACATAATGTCCGGCATATTCCCCACCAAAAATCGCTTGCTGCTGAGACTGGTTCAGATAGGTTCTGAGAAATGAACTACCGGTACGAATCATCACCGGCTCTCCACCTAGACGTTGCACCGTATCACGAACCAAGGTCGAACATTTCACATCATAAACAAATTGGCATGGTGCTGAAGCATTGAGACAAATTTCGGCAAACAGGCATAATAACTGATCTGCAGTGATAATCTGGCCATGTTCATCAATCAGAACCAGGCGATCACCATCACCGTCCAAGGCAATACCGAGATCAGCCTGCTGTTGCATGACGGTTTGACGTAAAGTTTCAAGATGTTTGTCTTGCGAAGGATCCGGCGCATGATCCGGAAAATGTCCATTCGCCTCACAACGTAAAGCAATCACTTCACAGCCCATTTTTCTGAGTACCAAGTCAGCACAACGTCCGGCTGAGCCATGCAGACCATCCAGAATCACTTTAAATGAGCGCTTTAATTGAATATCTTCTAATATTCCCTGCTGATACTGCAGGCAAAACTCTGGAATAATCTGATGCGGCAGTTCAGCTAAAGTAATTAGCTGGCTATCGCAATGTGACTTTGCCAGTTGGGCCACCTGTTGAATCATCTCAGGACAAGGTGGTTCACCATCAATAATCCATTTAATCCCATTATCTTCTTTAGGATTATGACTGGCAGTGACCATAATGCCATTACCATCAAACTGACGTGCGGTGAAATATAGCATTGGGCTGGAACAGCAGCCTATAATAGTGGCTTCCAGCGAATAGTCTTTAAAAATACGGGCAATGGTGTCGGCAAAAGCCGGGCTACTGATGCGTGCATCATAACCAATGGCGACACGTGTCTGTCCCGCAGCCTGATACTGCTGGGCTAAACCGTGGGCAATTGCATCAATGATCCCGGCACCTAATAGACTGACTTTACCGCGTATGTCATAGGCACGAAAGATATGCATGGGGAATGGATGATTCATAGATCCCATAAAACTGTCTTTTCACTATTCGTTAAAATAAGGAGATTTAAAATGATGATTTCAGCATAATGACTTTAAACATTTGTTTTTGTTTTAAGACCCGCTATTTTTAAACGATTTCAATGTAACAATCAATTATAAAAATATAATCTACAACTTTAGAATTATAGGGTTCTTGTAATTAAACAATGATTATTTAATTATATTTATTTTGAATTTCATCTGATTAGATATTTGATCACTACATCAATTTTAGATTTAAATAGCTCTACTGAACTAGAAAATATGGTTTTATTTTTAAATATATTTCAATCAGCTCATTTTTAATATCTGATTCACTTAAATAAAAAAATGGCTTACATCCAGTTAATGAATGTAAACCATGATTAAAACTTAGTTTTTACCCGTATGACCAAAACCGCCAGCACCGCGTTCAGTCGCTTCGAATTCATTGACCAGATCAAATTCAGCCTGCACCACAGGAACCAAAACATACTGCGCCAAACGTTCACCTGGCTCTAAGCTAAAAGCCGTCTGGCTACGGTTCCAAACGGATACCATCAATTCACCCTGATAATCAGAATCGATTAAACCTACTAGGTTACCCAACACGATGCCGTGTTTATGCCCCAAACCCGAACGTGGCAAAATCAGACCAGCAAATGCAGGATCTTCAATATAGATTGCTAAACCAGTTTTTACCAAAACAGTCTGGCCTGGTTCAATGATCGTAGTTTCTGTAACACACGCACGCAAATCCAGCCCCGCTGAACCTGTCGTAGCATAAGTCGGTAATGGCCATTCCTGACCAAGACGCGAGTCAAGGACTTTCACCTGAACTTTCATGTATTCATTCCTGTTGTTTCATTTAAAATAAGAGCAAGCCTTGCGCCTTATCGTTTGATAAGATTACGCAAATTATCCAGATAATGTTGGGCTTGTAATTTCGGATCGATGTTGCCTGCCAGCTTTTTCTTACGACCTAACCATTCCAGCTCATCTTCTGGTAATTCATCCAGAAAACGGCTTGGGGTCATCTGCTTCATCTGCCCACCGGCCTTGCGCTGTTCTGCCAGAGTAATGGTCAGTCCCTGACGTGCACGGGTAATCCCCACATACATCAGACGGCGTTCCTCTTCGACGGTTTCTGCAGCGATCGAATTTTTATGTGGCAAAATTTCTTCTTCCAGCCCGATCAGATAGACATAAGGAAACTCAAGACCTTTGGACGCATGCAAGGTCAATAAGTTGACTTTATCGGTGTCCTCTTCTTCCTGCTGCTGCTCGAGCATATCCAGCAGCACCATTTTACGAATCACACTTTCAATATTTTTTTCATCAACATCTTCAGCGCGGTTAATCAGGCTCTGAATACTGCTGTAGAGTACCTCGATATTATCGAGCTTGGTTTTTTCCTGCGCTGGCGTGGCTGCAGTTTCCTTGATGTAATCGATATAACCGGCTTCAATCATCATCTGGCGGATGATCGGCACGGGTTCATCATCATCCAGTAAATTGCGAGTAAAACCCTCAATAAAATCGGCAAACTCAGCCAATTGGGTCGTGGCCTTTTTCGGAATCGCCATGGTCAGACGCTGATCCGCTGCCGCAGCCAGAAGTGACAGATTATTTTCCTGAGCAAATAGACCGAGCTTTTCCAGCGTTACCGGACCAATCGCCCGTTTTGGCGTATTGATAATTCGCAGGAATGCGCTGTCATCTTCAGGGTTAATGATCAGGCGTAAATAGCTCATCATGTCCTTGATTTCGGCACGTGCGAAGAAGGACTGTCCGCCAGATAATTTATACGGAATCTGCATCTGGCGCAGATGGGTTTCTAAAATACGCGCTTGGAAATTGCCGCGGTACAACACCGCATAATCTTTCCAGCTTTTACCATTCATCAATTTATGCGTGATCAGGTCTTTAACCACGCGTTCTGCTTCATCATCATCATTGCGGCAGGTAATCACACGGATCACTTCACCATGGCCTTTGTCCGACCAAAGCTTTTTATCAAAAATATGCGGATTATTACCAATCACGGTGTTGGCTGCTTTGAGAATACGACTGGTCGAACGATAGTTCTGTTCCAGTTTAATCACTTTTAAATTAGGAAAATCCTGCTGCAGCAAGGCCATATTTTCCGGTTTAGCACCACGCCAGGCATAAATCGACTGGTCATCATCGCCTACGGCGGTGAACTGTCCCATCACGCCAACCAGTAATTTCACCAGAATATACTGCGCCGTATTGGTATCCTGATATTCATCGACCAGCAAATAACGCACGCGATTTTGCCATTTGTCACGAACTTCGGCATTTTCCTGCAGCAAGCGCGTTGGCATCACAATCAGGTCATCAAAATCCACGGCGTTATAGGCACGCAAATTACGTTCATAAAGCTGATATAAATGCGCAAATTGCACATCTTCGGCAGTTTCACAGGTGGTATGTGCCTGCTCGGGTGGAATCAAATCATTCTTCCAGTCCGAGATCATTTTCATGGCTTTGGCAATCAGTTCTTTGCTTTCTGCACCAGATAAATTGTCACGCTGCATCAGATCCATCAAAATGCGCTTACAGTCGTCAGCATCCAGAATCGAGAAATTATTTTTCAGTGGGGTATGTTTCAGCTCCAGGCGCAGCATATTCAGGCCAAAGGTATGAAAGGTCGAAACTGAAACCCCTTTACTTTCTTCACGCGTCAACAATTTGCTGACACGCTCTTTCATCTCACGTGCCGCTTTGTTGGTAAAGGTCATCGCAGTAATACGATGTGCAGGAATCCCGCAATGCTTGACTAAATACGCGATTTTTCGCGTGATCACTGAAGTCTTGCCTGAACCCGCTCCTGCAAGTACTAACAAGGGTCCTTGAGTGTATTTCATGGCTTCAAGTTGCTTGTCATTTAACTGACTGGCGAGTGACATATGGCTTCCTCTTCTAGATTCGGCTCCGATTATAGTCATCTCTGCGTCAGTTGCCTAATTTAAAATACGATTAATCAGGTCAATGTTCAGATATAAAAAAACCACCCGAAGGTGGTTTTTCTTAAGCGTTCAAGAATTATTGAACTGCATATACCGCGATTTCTACACGACGGTTTTGTTCTTTACCCGCAGCAGTTGTGTTGTCTGCAATCGGGTTCGCTGAACCTAAACCTTGAGCATTAATACGTGAACGTACAACACCTTGACCAGCCAAATAAGTCGCTACAGAGTTTGCGCGTGCTTGAGACAATGGCAAGTTAATTGAGTCATTACCCGTGCTGTCGGTATAACCAGTTACAAGGATACCGCTCTTGTTATCTTCAGTTAATACTTGCGCCACTTTGTTTAAAGTGCCATAGAAGTTTGGTTTGATATTTGATTTGTTGGTATCAAATGTAATGCTGCCTGGCATCACAAGGTTAATCGAACCATCTGCATTACGGTTAACGTCTACGCCCGTACCCGCTGTTGCTTGACGTAATTTTTTCTCTTTGTTATCAAGATACACACCCGCTGCACCACCACCAACAGCACCAATCGCTGCTGCACGGTTATTTTGACGGCTGGTATTCGCATTGCCTTTAGAAACACCGTAACCTGCTGCAGCACCAATTAAAGTACCTAGAGCAGCTTTATCATATTCCACACCACCGATGTTATTACCAGTTGATTGACAACCTGTAAGTGCTACGGCCCCTGCTACAGCTGCTGAAATGACTAGTGCACGCATCGCATGACTCCTTGTTGTATGCTTTGTTGTTAAGCGAGATAATGATTTAAATTGAATGGGCTAACCATTGAATTTTTGTTAATAATAAATCGTTTAGTAATATTTTGTAATGTTTATATGTAACTAAAACCAAGTAGTTCGTCACAATATCTTCATAGTTTCCTGTTTAGGCTTTTTTATTTGCCTAACTGTCTCTATATTACTCAAAATATGAAAAAATTTAAGTGATTAATCTCTGGGGACTGTTTGGATATGTCATCGAATAGCAATAAGCAACCGACTTTAAAAAAACTGGCGCGTGGCCTGACGGTCACATCCGTCATGACGGGCAGTACTTTTTTTCATGGTCCCCCGGTGCTGGCCTTGGGTTTAACCAAACTTTTTAAAAAATCCGCAAAAGTGGATGAAACCAATATCAAGATTACCAACAGCTGGTTAGGGGTCAATAATTGGCTGATTGAGCATGTGCTGAAAAACACGCAATGGCAAATCAGTGTAGATGAATCACTGGATTTGAATATGCAGGGACGTTATTTGATGACCTGTAATCATCAAAGCTGGGTCGATACTACTGTCAATCAGTACTTCGGTCTGACCCGTATGCCCCTGACGCGCTTCTTTACTAAATGGGAACTTATTTTTATTCCTTTTGTCGGTCAGGCTTTTAAAATCTTAGGCTTCCCGATGATGAAACGGCATAGCAAGGAACAGATTGCCAAAAACCCTGCGCTGAAATATCGGGATATGGAAGAAGCACGTAAATCCTGTGAGCAGCTGATCAGTCAGCCTTTTACCCTGTTAAATTATCTGGAAGGCACGCGTTTTACCCAAGAAAAGCATGATCAGCAGCAGTCTCCCTATACACATTTACTGAAACCTAAAGCCGGTGGTCTGGCATTGGCGCTCAGTATTCTCGGCGATAAAATTGATGCGCTGGTCGACATGACCATTGTTTATCCTGACGGTATTCCGGGCTATGGCGAATTTTGGTTAGGTGAAGTGCCACGTATTGCGGTAAATTTAAGAAAAATTGATATTCCTGATTGGGTACTGGGCGGCAATTATGAAGATGATGCTGAATATCGTGCACGTTTTCAAAAATGGATTGATCAGATCTGGACTGAAAAAGATCAGCTCATCGCACACATGCAGCAGAACTTTACCCAAGCCCCAGTCGGATCTGTAACCGAGTAATTATGAAGAACGACAACCCGGACATAACGTCCAGCTCCTTTAAATTTGTTCGTAAAGGAACCTGGGGCTGGAAAATTGCACTGATTTACGACATTTTCATGATGGTTTTAATCATCATCAATCTGTTCTGTCTCAGTGCTAACGCCATTTTAATGAGCGATTTTGGGCAGTGGTTGTTTGACTTCATTCGTTTACCGGAAATCTTGCAGTTTTATAAAAGTGATTTACGCCCTTGGGTGATCATTACCGAGGGCTGGTTTACCACCTTCTTGGTCTGTGAATTACTGGCACGCTGGGTCATCGCGATTGTCCTGCGTCATCATCGACGCTGGTGGTTCTTCCCTTTTGTGCACTGGTATGAAATTTTATCTATTATCCCTCAGCTACGTTTCCTACGTCTGCTGCGTGCGGTTGCGATTGGCTACAACCTGCATAGCCATGGTTATAAAGTAATTCCCAATCGTTGGTATCGCCAAGGCAACTTTTATTACAACATGCTGATGGAAGAGCTTTCCAGCCGGGTGGTACTGACCGTACTGGACGGCATCAAGCGTGAACTGACCACAAGTACATCACATAAACAGTTAATTGATGATTTAGTGGAACATCACCGTAAATTACTGGCCATTGCCTTGGCAGATATCTTGCAGGAGTCTTTGGGTAGGGAATTACAGTCACAACGTTCCATGATCGCTAAAAATGTAGGGCAAGTAGTGAATCAGGCGATTGAAGATACTCCAGAACTGACCCAATTATTACGTTTGATTCCAATCGTAGGTAGCCGGATTGAACAGCAAATTCAAAGTATTGGTCAACGCCTCGGAGAAAATATCACGCAAGGACTGATTGAACCATTTACCCACACAGGTCAAAAAGAAAATCCGACTTTTACCCTAATTTCAGATAAAATCAGCCAGATTCAGATTGAACATAATCCACATATTGATAAATTGGTCGAATCGGCTGTTTTTGAAACACTTGAAGCAATCCGAAAACAGGTAAAAGTCAAACAGTGGCAACAGATTTTAGAAGAACATGAGCAAAATCAGAGCTCAATAGATAAGTAAAGTTTAAAGTACAGAATCAGACTAATCCGTCCGGTCCTGTTCGCATAAAAAAATAACTGAGATCGCTAGAGAATTACTGCAATTTGTTCTAGGATTTGCACTATTTACAACATTGCTTCGACACAAAACCAGCAGGTCAGAAGTATTTAAGGAAGAATTATGGCTGATATACGGATAAAAGGCAGAATGGTCAATGCGATACGCATTAGCCTAGATACCAATGATCATGATGCAATCCGCCAGCAACTTAGCCCAAAATTACAAGCAGCATTTCCACCCGGCACTTTGGCAGTCATTGAAAGTTCAGTTGAACAGGAACTCATTGCGCTGATCCAACTGTTAATCAGTCTGGATGTACAGCCTATGGCTGTTACTGAAGGCTTACTTGGAGATCAGGCGCGCGCCATTCAGTTCCCGGTACTGCCACCTGATCGACAGTTAGAAGAAATTAAAGCCACCAAAGAACAGGTGGTGGAAGTTAAACCAGAACCTACAGCGGTGAATGATGATCAAGCCCCTGCTGCCCCGATCGTTGCGCATATCACCTCATATCATGATGAAATCCTGCGTACCGGCCAATGTATCGTGCAGCATAATGGCGACATTATTATTAATGCCGGCATCAATAGTGGTTCAGAAGTGATTGCTTCGGGCAATATTCATGTCTATGGCAGCGCGCGTGGCCGGGTCATTGCAGGTGCGGGTGGTAATACTGCAGCACGTATTTTCTGTCATAGCCTCGAAGCTGAACTAATTTCAATTGCAGGAACCTACTGTGTAGCGGATGATATTCCACCACATGTAGTTAAAAAATCTGTGCATATTTACTTGAATGATCAACTAGAGCTTGTATTTGAAGCTCTACAATTTTAATGTATAAATAAACACCAAAAACCCCATTTTAAACAGGGGATTTGAACCATAACAGGAGTGGATTCGGTGGCGAAAATTGTTGTCGTAACGTCAGGCAAAGGTGGTGTAGGTAAAACTACAACGAGTGCATCTTTTGCAACAGGTTTAGCCCTACGCGGTCACAAAACTGTTGTTATTGATTTTGATGTAGGTTTACGTAACCTTGATTTGATTATGGGCTGTGAACGCCGTGTAGTTTATGATTTTGTGAATGTTTTAAATAACGAAGCACGATTACAACAAGCACTGATTCGCGATAAAGATATTGAAAATTTATATATTTTACCTGCATCACAAACACGTGATAAAGATGCCTTAACCGATGAAGGTGTGGCACGTGTAATGGATGAGCTTTCGCAGGAATTTGATTATATTATCTGTGATTCACCTGCCGGTATTGAGCGTGGTGCTATTTTGGCCATGTATCATGCGGATGAAGCCATCATTGTGACTAACCCTGAGATTTCTTCAGTACGTGACTCTGACCGTATCATTGGCATGCTCGATAGCAAAACAAAAAAAGTAGAACAAAACGAAGGTCGCATTCGTAAGCATCTGTGTATCACCCGTTTCAATCCGGAACGTGCCGATAAACAGGAAATGCTGACGATTGACGATATTTCTAAAGATATTTTACGTGTACCGACCTTAGGCGTTATTCCTGAGTGTCCAAGCGTTCTACAGGCATCGAATGAAGGTAAGCCGGTGATTCTTTTCACTGAAGCTGCAGCAGGTCAGGCCTATGATGATCTGGTTGCACGTTTCCTTGGCGAAGAGCGTCCTTACCGTCATATCGAGGTAAAACCTAAGGGCTGGTTAGCACGACTATTTGGAGCGTAGACATGGCAGGATTCTGGAGTAAACTTTTTAGTGGCGAGGATAAACCATCAAGCGCACGGACTGCTAAAGACCGTTTGAAGGTGATCGTTGCATCCGAACAAGGCTTGGGTCGTCGCTTGAGCCAGGACAAAATTGACCAGATGAAAACTGAAATCATGCAGGTGGTCAATCGTTATGTCCGCGGTGTCGATGAACAGCATATTCAAATGCAGGTTCGTTCTGAAGCCAATATTGAAATGCTTGAAATGAATATCAATTTACCTGAAGAACGATAATCTGATTTTTGATTGGTCAAGTAAATTGATTCAAGGCAAAATATGAGAGTGGTAGAAATAGTAGTTTAGCTATATTCCGCCCACTTGAAGCATAGCTTCAAGTCTTGCGACTAGGCAAAGCAGTGCTTTGCTAATCTAGTCTCATATTTTGCCTTTTTTCATGCCGAAAAAACTACATTAGATCAAGGAAATTGCGATGGCATTATCTCAACCAGCGACCTTTAACGAAGAATGGTCAGATGAGCGTGTATTTGCCTATTTAAATCAGCTTCCTCCTGCAGGTGTTAATGCTGATTTTCACGTGCTCTATCATGCTTTCAAACATATGCGTCCATTTGATTATGAACGCCTGTTGACGAAATTTGTCGCTGATGGCCGTGATGTCAATGCAACCAATCCGGAAGGACAACGAATTCATGACGTGATTGCCACTTTCCCGCGTCAAAGTGCCGAGTTCCTGGATGTATTGGCAAAATTTGCCTGAGTCAAAAATACATAAAAAAGCCTGCTTTGAAAGCAGGCTTTTTTAATATCAAAACTTATTTCAGAGATTATATATGTTAGATGCTTATGAAAAACTATTTGAACTTATTGATAAAGAAATATTTTTTAAATCAAGTATAAATAATATTATTTATATCCAAGATACAGAAATTGATCGAAGATGGAATAATTTAAAACAGGATCTTTTAAATAATACACCTATGACTATACGAAGTTATGGACGTAACGGTATAAATTCAAATCTATTTCAAGAACTTTATAAAATTCTTTTTAATCATCAGAATATTCATATTGACCGTACTAACACTGATATTCCCGCTAAAATTCTGAAAGATTTAACACCATATTGTAAAAAAACTAAGCGCGTAGATGGTCCAAAAATAAGAATTATGAATTATCAAATCTCACATTTGTTTGGCCGTACTAAAAACCCGCTTTTATTTACTGCACCATGGAATATTGCCTATATACCAAAATACTTAGATCCCTTTACTGGTCATGAATCACAAGGTACTACAAGTCGAGAATTTAAGCAGATTTTTAATCGTCTTTTATCTGAAAAGTTCAAGGAATATATCCAAGACTATAATCAATTCATTGCTGTTTATGCTCATCAAGAAAAATTAAATGATGCAATTGAGCAAGTTCGCCGAAATATAAATAAACCGCTTGAAGAAAAGACCTTAATTAATTTTAAGAAAGATGTTTATTTACAGTGGTCTAAAATTGAATAACTCCTTTACAAAAAAGGCCTGCATCATGCAGGCCTTTTTATTGCAAAGATTGTGAAACTAAACCAGAATCTCGCGTTTGCCGTTGGCCCCCATGCCGCTGACAATGCCATTTTCTTCCATCTGGTCAATGATTCGTGCAGCACGGTTATAACCCAGACTAAATTTTCGCTGTAAGGATGAAGTGGAAGCCTTACGGGTTTCTAGTACAAAAGCCACACACTGGTCATACAGTGCATCGCGGTCTGATCCACCGTCGCCACTATCTTCAAAACCGCGACCCGATGGCTCTTCATCAAACGGTGTCAGGATCTCGTCGACATAGTTTGGTGAACCACGTTCACGCCATGCATCACAGATCCGGTTTACTTCATCATCGGCAATAAATGCACCATGCACACGCTCAGGTTCAATTTTACCCGGGCCGAGGAATAGCATGTCACCATGACCAAGTAAGTCTTCAGCACCACCCGCATCCAGAATGGTACGCGAATCGATCTTGGAGTTGACCCGCAATGCAACACGCGTCGGAATATTGGCTTTGATCAAACCGGTGATTACGTCTACTGATGGACGCTGGGTCGCAAGCAACAGGTGAATACCAGCAGCACGTGATTTTTGTGCCAGACGGGTAATCATTTCTTCGGCTTTTTTACCCACCTGCATGATCATATCCGCGAACTCATCCGCAACAATCACAATAGAAGGCAACGGTGTTAAGCGCGGCGCACGCTCACCCACAACAGAATCGCTGGCTTTCCAGGTTGGATCGATCAGGTCTTCACCATTGGCAATCGCCTCTTCCACTTTGCGGTTATAGTCGCTCAGTTTACGGATTTTCAGGAAAGACATCAGTTTATAACGACGTTCCATTTCATTGACACACCAGTTCAATGCGCTGACCGCATCTTTCATATCGGTAACTACAGGCGTCAATAAATGTGGAATATCGTTATAGTTCGCCAGTTCCAGCTGCTTTGGATCGATCAGAATAAGACGCAATTCATCCGGTGTATATTTCAGCAACATCGATAGAATCATCGAGTTCACTGCCACCGATTTACCCGAACCCGTGGTACCCGCCACCAACATATGCGGCGCTTTCCCCAGATCAGCAATCACCGGATTACCGGAAATATCCTTACCCATTGCCATGGAGAGGATGCTATTCGGATCAGTGAAGGCTGGAATGGTCAAAAGTTCGATCAAACGGACCATTTCACGGGTACTGTTTGGTACTTCAATTCCGATATACGGCTTGCCCGGAATGACTTCAACCACACGCACCGATGCCATCGACATCGAACGTGCCAGATCTCGGGAAATATTCGTCACTTTAGAGGCTTTTACCCCTGGCGCCAGATCCAGTTCAAAACGTGTTACGACTGGGCCTGGCTGTGCTTCTACCACTTTGGCTTTGACATTGAATTCTTGCAGCTTGATTTCAAGTAGCTCAGATAAACGTGCCAGCTGCTCTTCGGTAAAATTCACTTTTTTATTTGGATCAACTTCATCCAATAAATCTAGCCCTGGAAGTGGTGATAAATCTTTACGGCGCTCCACCACCTGCATGGCACGTGACATCGGACGGCCTGAAGCATCAGTTAAAGGAGCATCAAAATCAAACTCGTCTTCATCTTGTGGTTTACCAGCCGTTTCTTGCCAGGCTTCTACAAATTCTTCTTTAGATAAAGCCTCGCGTACTGCTGCATGAGTTGCAGAAGGAGGAGATACTGGTTGCTCTATACCCTGATGCTGAATTGGTGCCTGAACAAAAGCAGAAGATTGGGCATAGCTTGATGCACGTACTGGTTGGCTTGGCTCATCTTCTTCAATCAGTAAATCACCCAGGTCATCCAGATCGGCCTGTAATGCGCTATTTTTCACGACATGTGCCGTTGTCATAGACGCCATGACAGGTGCAACATTGGTCATGTCTTCTACAATTCTTGCCGTCTTTTCGGCTGGCGCTGTATTGAATGGACTATGCACATCGGTCGCAGTTTTGCCTTGCGGAACTGCAGCCAGAAGTTCATCAAAGATTTCATCATCATCCCAGTCCAGGCCTGTATGTGGAGCCGATGCGGTTCTGGTGTGAGCATGAGTCTGTGCTGAAACAGGTTGAGGAGCGGTTATATGTGAGACTGGAGAATTAAGCTGTTCTTCTTCGGCTGCTTTGAGTAAGGCATCAATATCCTGTTTATGGCGCTGATCTTCATTTGAATGTAAGGCACGCCACACCTCGCCTGTCGCTACCACACGATCCGGCTGTTGAGGCACTTGCTGTACTTGCTTAAATGTCTCGACTGGCTCAGGAGCCTGCTGCTCAGCCTCAGGAATATCCTCATAAAACTGCGGTTGTTGTGATTCTTTATCGGCAAAATCATCAAATAAGCGTTCAGCCACCTGATCACGCACTACCGGATCTATTTCTACCAGTTGATGCTCAGGCGCAGGCGTGACTGCAACCGCTACTTTTTTCGTAGTATTGACTGGCTCTTTTTTGGCGACAGGTGCAGTACGGTCAAAATCAGACATGCCTTCAGGCACATTACGGTAGAACAGGTCTTGTAGATAAGCAGGCGTTGCTTTGAGGCTGCTCCAGGTCTTGTTCCACTTCACCCCAAAAGCCAAAGTAAATAACACCACCCAAAGCACCAGCAGGAAGAATGCTGCACCATAGACTGTCAGCAGTTGTTCCAGACTCTGACCTAATTCATAGCCAATAATACCGCCGGAAGAATTATCCAGCGTATCAGCAGGAACTTGCCAGAATAAAAACAATAGCGCTGAGGTGGTCAGTAACAGGAAGAATTGCGCAGCATAGCGAAATGGCCGGTTCAGGAAGCTGCGCGGCCACCAGACCTGAATTGCTTCCATAAACAGATAGACAGGAATCAGCAGACTTGCCCAACCAAGGAAGCCAAACAAAAGGTCTGCAATCCAGGCACCCGCTACCCCACTAGCATTCGAAACGGTCTGCGTATCACTGGAGATATGCATCCACCCCGGATCAAATGGCGTATAGGTCACTGTTGCAAGAAACAGATAAATCCCAAATGAGACTAAAAATAATGTCATTACTAAGCGCTGTGCATAGGCACTCGACACCGCTGTCATATACTGTCCTGTAACCAATTCTTCATGAATATTCTTTTGCTTCAATGCTTGAAAAAAGCGACGCAATAAAATACATATTATGCACCTGTTCTGTGAAAAAAGATGCACTATTGTGCAAGCACAATGTTACTTATGCTATATAGCCCAAATCGATTTCAATGATCAATAATATCGACTTTAATCTCACACCACTGTTATACAGTTTCACGTATAATTCAATAAATTTCTAAATAAAAAAGGATACAGCTGATGAGCGCACGTCACTCACGACTGATTATTTTAGGTTCTGGCCCTGCAGGCTATAGCGCGGCAGTATATGCAGCGCGTGCAAACTTGAAACCTACCCTGATTGCAGGCTTGCAACTGGGCGGTCAGCTGACCACGACGACTGACGTCGATAACTGGCCGGGTGATCCCGAAGGCTTGACTGGTCCAGCATTGATGGAACGTATGCAGGCACATGCAGAGCGTTTTGGCACTGAAATCGTGTATGACCATATCAATGAAGTGGATCTTAGCCAGCGCCCGTTCGTGTTAAAAGGCGATATGGAAGAATTCACCTGTGATGCCCTGATTATCTGTACCGGTGCAACTGCACAATACCTCGGTCTGGAATCTGAAGCAGCCTATATGGGTCAAGGTGTCAGTGCTTGCGCGACTTGTGATGGTTTCTTCTATAAAAACCAGAAAGTGATGGTTGTAGGGGGCGGTAATACCGCTGTTGAAGAAGCGTTGTATTTATCTAACATTGCTTCTCACGTGACTCTGGTTCACCGTCGTGATTCATTACGCTCTGAAAAAATCTTGCAAGATCATTTATTTGCCAAAGAAAAAGAAGGCAAGATCAGTATCATCTGGAACCATCAAGTCGATGAGGTTCTAGGTGATGCGCAATCTGGCGTGACTTCAGTTCGTCTTAAATCAACGCAAGATGACTCTACTCAAAACGTTGATGTGACGGGTATGTTTGTGGCGATTGGTCACAAGCCAAATAGCAGCATGTTCGAAGGCCAGTTAGAGCTTCGTGACGGCTATATCCAGGTACAAAGCGGTACTGCTGGTAATGCAACCCAAACATCGGTACCGGGTGTATTTGCAGCAGGTGATATTGCGGACAGCATTTATCGTCAAGCCATTACTTCTGCGGGTTCAGGCTGTATGGCTGCGCTGGATGCAGAAAAATATCTTGATGCGATGGGTAAACTAGACTAAGCAGCAAGAATAAAAAAGCCGTCCATTATGGGCGGCTTTTTTATTGCTAGAATGAGATGATGATTTATCTATAGATTTATGTTGGGTCTGCCATGTCTTTACTTCCTCCCTCAGAATTCATTTTTCCCAATCCGATCGAGATTGATCCTGAAGGTGAAGGACTGATTTGTATTGGTGCAGACCTCTCCCCTTCTACACTTTATGAAGCCTATACGCATGGATTATTTCCCTGGTTTTCAGAAGGTGATCCGATTTGCTGGTGGAGTCCGGAACCACGCTGCATTATTCGCCCCGAAGATTATCATCCAAGCAAATCCCTGCTACGCAATATGAAAAAGCAGGACTATAAAATTACGGTCAATCATGCTTTTGAAAGAGTGATTCGTTCCTGTTCATTGCCTCGTGCTTATGCAGACGACACCTGGATCAGTGAAGATATTATCGCAGGCTATTGCGATATGTTCGACGCAGGATATGGTTATAGCATTGAGGTCTGGGATGAAGATCGCGTCGTCGGTGGACTTTATGGTGTGACCATTGGTCAAGGCTGTTTTGGTGAATCCATGTTTAGTACGCAAACCGATGTTTCTAAAATGGCTTTCTACACTTTAATGCTGATTGGACAGGAAAATCAGCTGCCCTGGATCGACTGCCAACTGGTCAACAATCACCTGTTAAGCCTGGGTGCATGCACACTTTCTCGCCAAGCCTATCTTAATTCTTTACAAGAGATTGTAAAAAAGCCTGCGATTGATTGGAAAAAGTATCAGGAAGGTGTATTTTCAAGTAAAACAATAGCGCAAAACGCGCGCTTAAGTGAATGAAAATAACAGAGGGTAGTTGTTATGAACTCTTATCAGCCAAAGGCCCTACTGAACGATTTACAGTACTATATTACGCCGCCGCATGATTGTAGCTATTTGCCCAACAAGTCAGCGCGCATGGTTTTTCTGGATCCTGCACATCGTATTGATGTAGTAACTTTATCGGAACTGTCACGTACCGGTTTCCGCCGCAGTGGTGATTTCGTCTATCGCCCCGAATGTCATCTGTGTCGTCAATGTCTGTCTTCGCGTGTACCCGTTGCTGAATTCCGCATGAACAGTTCACAAAAAAAAGCCGGGAAACGGAATCAGGATCTGGTGATGAAAATTACCAGTCCAGAGCACGCCGGTGACCTGCATTATGCGCTGTATGAACGCTATATCAATGAACGCCACGCAGATGGCGATATGTTCCCACCCACTCGGGATCAGTTCGAAAAATTTTTATTACAAAGCTGTACCGACAGCTTCTTTCTAGAGTTATGGCAAGGTGAGCGTCTAATCAGTGTTTCAACCTGCGATCTGCTGGATGATGGCATCTCTGCCGTCTATACCTTCTTTGATCCGGATGAAAATCGCCGCTCACTCGGTGCTTTTGCGATCTTGAAACAGATTGAACATGCACAAAAGCTGGGCTTGCAATTTATCTATCTGGGTTATTGGGTACCGCATTCTAGCAAGATGAATTACAAATCTCAGTATCTGCCACTGGAACTCTTGATCGATGGACAATGGCGACGTTTAAATCATGCCCTGAGTGCCACGGAGATTCAGCACTTGGGAAACTCATTAATGACGACCTTACCCAGCGGATGGAATCACCAGATTATTAAATAAGGTCGTCAGCTTTTATGATTTAAACAGACTGGCAAAATCATCCGTACATGCTTTCACCATAATGATGGCATGTTCACGGCTTCCGTTGGCATTTGGATAATAGTTCTTACGCAGATCAATCTGATGAAATCCTGATTTTTCATATAGCTTGATCGCAGCCAGATTACTCTCGCGCACTTCCAGGAAAATCTGCACCGGATTATTTTTTAGCATGGCCACTGAAGCCTCCAGCAACTGATAGCCCAAGCCCTGGCCTTGCTGTGCTGGATCAATTGCCATGAGCAATAAATTGGCTTCGTCCAGCACCGGTTGTAAAATACAAAATCCGGCCACCTGCCCTTGCACTTCAATCACGGTACTTTGATAAGCCGTTACAGCATCTTGGAACTGTTTTAAAGTCCAGGGATGTGATTGAACCGACCTTTCAATCTTTGCCACGGCTTCTACATCCGCTGCTTGCATTAAACGAATCATCTTCGTTCATCTTATATAGAATCAACCTTCGCATTATAGAAACTTCATCCAAAAAATCGAGCAAAAAAAAGAGCGATTTTAATCGCTCTTTGATCTTCAGTTCTGTCACAGACCCAATTTGGCTTTCCAAGTCGCCAACAACTGATCTGTATGATGATCATTCGGATGGAATCCCGGTTTAAAATACATCAGCATTTCTTTCGCCATACCCGTAATGACACCTTTAGAAGGACTATAGGCATAGGTATAAATGGCTTTTAAGGACTCAAGATTGAATTGCTGATCCTGTTTAAGCAAACGGGCGAGGAAATAGCTTTGCACCACAAATAAGGTTGCCATTGCGATGACCAAGGATGAGGTACGCAGTGCATAGGCTTTTAGGCCTTGGCCAAAAACCCCTTCGAAGACATCATATGCAACTGCCTTATGTTCATTTTCCTCGATGGCATGCCATAACCACATGGTTTTCATGGTTTCATCTGTCATCAATTCCTGAATGTGGCTATTGGTCAAAAGCTGTGAGGCAATGGTTGCAGTGAAATGCTCAAGTGCCGTGGTTGCAGTCAAATCTACCATTTCTTGGCTAATTCCCACAGGCTTACCCAGTTTAGCCATGACTTTACGTGTCGTTTGAATGACTTTATCGGTATAACGATCAAGTGTCTCGACATCATGCCCATATTTTTGCGCAGATGCATTAAAGCCGATATGCTCGTGAGTATGCATCGCTTCCTGACCAATAAAAGCGGAAATTTCTTTTTGTAATGCTTCATTATTGACAATTGCAGGATGTTTACGCACCGCACGGACTGAATCTATAAAAAACTTTTCACCTGCTGGAAATAGCGCAGATAATGCCGTCATAAAATGAGTAAGACCTGCTGAACCATTCATCCAATATTCCGGCACAGCATCAAAATCAAAGTTCATGCGACGAACTGGAAAACTAGCACCCGCACGATTGGTAATATTTACTTTAGCGTTCATGTGACCACTCCCATCAGGCCAATCCAGACCCGAAAATGTAATACTCATATTCTTATCTGTATATTACGTGGTAATTTTTTTTACATAAGTGCAGTTTAGGTCAAGCCGATATCAGATAAGGACAGCTTTTAAAATCATTGTCAGACAATTTGTTCTTAGTTTTATAAAAGTCTAGATCAAAAAAAAGCGCCTCAAAGAGGCGCTTTTCTTACACAATCAGCGATTATGCAGTTACTTTAGCAACTACACCAGCACCAACTGTACGACCGCCTTCACGGATCGCAAAACGTAGACCTGGGTCCATTGCGATCGGGTGGATTAGCTCTACTGACATCTCAACATTGTCACCAGGCATAACCATTTCCACGCCTTCTTTAAGCGCGATCGCACCAGTTACGTCCGTAGTACGGAAGTAGAACTGTGGACGGTAACCGTTAAGGAATGGAGTGTGACGACCACCTTCTTCTTTAGAAAGTACGTATACTTCCGCATCGAATTTAGTGTGTGGCTTGATCGCACCTGGTTTAGTCAATACTTGACCACGTTGTACGTCTTCACGCTTAGTACCACGAAGAAGAACACCACAGTTCTCGCCCGCACGACCTTCGTCAAGAAGCTTACGGAACATTTCTACGCCA
>DDAT01000044.1:1918-52399 GCA_002332985.1 Acinetobacter lwoffii
TTTCTAACACCTCGTCAGTGCTAGAAGCTGGACTTCGATAAACTCAACAACTCCGCCATTCTGCTTCGTTCGTTTCCGTCTATCTCGTCGGTATGGGTGCATTCTAGAGGATTTCAGAATCATTGCAACCCCCAATTCACTATATTTTTCACGTATGTCTTTTTTTTCTACAAAAATTACTAAAAAATCGCTTTTTTATCTAATTTTTAAGCGTTTTTATGCAACAAACCCACTAAACACTTCATTTTATTTTTATAACTGAAAATTCATTTAGACCTAAAAACTATCACAATAATATTTAAAACAGTATTTTTAGCCTTTTGATATTGAAATCTTGTCTTTTATTTAAATTAGCTCGTCAAAAGAAAACCAAAATTCCCCTACCTTGCCCAACAAACCGATCTAAATCCTAGACTCCTCAATTGATGAGTTATTTTTGACGTAAAAAGCTTTTATAAAAGCCTATTCTTAGGCTGCTATATAGAAGAGGTATTCATTTTTAGTTTTTCGAATCCCAAAACCATGCTTAGATCACTTATATATAGAAGATAAAGTCTGTTATTTTGCATTAAGCGACTTTTTCCTGTTGTTGCTGTCTAAGCCAGTGCTGCATAACTTCTACAATCATGTCTTTCTTGCCCTGATAATCCTCGGCAATAAAGAATAATTTCGCGCGTCGCGGTAACTGCTCTTCAATCAGGGAAAATAAAAAGTAATGCGCGGCCAGATCAAGCTGCATAAATAAAGTATAGACAGATCCATAGAGTTGCTGTTTTTGTTCGACCGGCTGGTATTCAAATAAGAACCGTAATATGCAATCGATCTGTTCATCAAAAATATCTTCTGTTGGAAAGCGATACATTCAATCACCTCTGCTTTAATTTTTTATGTTTTGCACTTTTCTTTTGGAGTCAATTGAAATGAACTCACCCTTAGAGGTCATTCACCTAAGTTCGATTTGCTGATTAATTTTAAGTTTAGTTGTTCAACAAGAAGAGTAGGCATGCAGATTTATATTTTGATTACGCAATCAGAATAAATAAAAAAGGAAGAGATCTCTCCCAAAATCTCCTCCTTAGAATTGAATCTTTACCCGATCCATTATGTCATTATTATAGTTATTCGCTTTAAAGCTTTTAAAAAGAGCCTCTTGGAAAAGAGACTTCTCAGTTGTGGAGTACTATTATTTTTACTACCCTCTAGATGCTCTAAACGAATTCTCTAGATGAATAAATCCTATACATAATAAAGATGAAAAGCAAGTGATTTGGGAAAAATTAACTCTTGTTTTCATAGGGTTTTTTTTGACTTTACTTATTTGATTTTTAAATATAGAACATCAACAAAAAAAGCAGACCGAAGCCTGCTTTTATTTCAATAACTTATCCGTTTTTTAGTCAATAAAAGTGACTTTAGCGATTGCTTTTTTACTGGCCTGAACAATCAAAGTTACGTTCTCTTTCACAGAATAGGTCGTATCTACAGTCTGCCAATCCACTTTCACTGCACCACGGCCTAATGCATCCTTAGCCTGGGCTGCATTTTTGGTTAAGCCGGCTTCACGTAAAATCGAGGTAATAAAGATTTCACCACCAAACTCGCCACGTGAAATAGTCACTTCTGGCGTACCTTCAGGCAATTCACCTTCAGTAATGATATTGCCCGCGCCTTTATGCGCATTGGCAGCCGCTTCTGCACCGTGGAAACGCTCAACCAGCTCCAGCGCAAGAATCTTTTTGACTTCTTGTGGATTACGGCCTTCTGCCACTTCTTTTAATAACTGTTGAATTTCTTCAATGGTTTTGAAGCTCAGCAGATCAAAATAACGCTCAATCAATGCATCCGGCATTGAAAGCACTTTTTGGTACATCGCGCCTGGTGCATCAAATACACCAATATAGTTACCCAAAGATTTAGACATCTTGTTGACGCCATCTAAACCTTCAAGAATTGGCACTGTGATACAGACTTGTGCTTCTTGATTATAACGACCTTGTAAGGTACGCCCCATCAACAGGTTAAAGGTTTGGTCTGTACCACCCAATTCAACATCTGCTTCCAGCGCAACAGAGTCATAGCCTTGTACCAATGGGTACAAAAATTCATGAATCGCAATTGGCTGCTGGTTGTTATAACGCTTGGTGAAATCATCACGCTCCAACATACGCGCAACCGTTTGCTGTGATGCCAATTGAATTAAATCAGCCGCAGTTTTTTGCGCAAACCACTCCGAGTTAAACACCACTTTGGTTTTGTTGGGATCAAGAATTTTAAATACTTGTTCTTGATATGTTTTAGCGTTCTCTAAAACCTGTTCACGTGACAAGGGTGGACGTGTTGCGCTCTTGCCGGTCGGGTCACCGATCATCGCAGTATAGTCACCGATCAGAAACAACACTTCATGACCCAAGTCTTGGAATACTTTTAACTTATTAATAAGAACTGTGTGGCCCAAGTGCAAATCAGGTGCAGTCGGGTCAAAACCCGCTTTAATTTTTAATGGACGATTCAATTTTAATTTCTTGAGAAGATCTTCTTCAGAAATAATTTCGTGGGTGCCTCGTTGAATGAGGGCAAGTTGTTCTTCAGCCGGCAGGAAATTTGACATCACAAAATCCAATACATCAGTTACTCAATTTGTGCGATATACTAACACTTTTTCAGCATATTGCAGGCTTAAGAATAACCATGACAGCGATCTATATTGGGGTAATGACCGGCACGAGCATGGATGGTGTCGATATTGTTGCTGCTTCTTTTGATCCACTCCAGCTTCACGCCACACTCACTTTGGCATTTGATCCTGACCTTCGGGATGAACTGATGGCACTGACCTTGCCGGATGACAATGAAATTGACCGCATGGGAAAGGCCGATGTTGCACTGGCACAAATGATTGGTCATGGTATTAATGCGCTGATTGAAAAAAATAACCTGGATAAATCCAGAATTAAGGCGATTGGCTCGCATGGCCAGACTATCCGGCATCGTCCTGAACATGGCTTCACCCTGCAAATTGGTGACCCGAACATCATTACTGAAATTACCCAGATTCCGGTGATTTCAGATTTCCGGCGTCGTGATCTGGCGGCAGGTGGTCAGGGAGCACCTTTAGTTCCGGCATTTCATCAGGATATTTTCCAGCATGACAGTATTCACCGGGTAATTTTAAATCTGGGCGGTATAGCGAATGTCAGCCTGCTGCCTGCCGGCAAGCCTGAAGAAGTTTATGGTTTTGATACTGGACCAGCCAATATCTTGATGGATGCCTGGTGTGCCCGTTATACCGGTCAGCCTTTTGATGAAAATGGTAACTGGGCAGCCTATGGCACCCCGATTCGCAGTTTACTCGATCGCTTGCAGTCACACGAATTCTTCTCCAAAGAACCTCCGAAAAGTACTGGTCGTGAAGATTTCAACCTGGAATGGCTGGATGAACAGATTGCTGACTGGCGCAATGACCTGCAATACGATGAACTGGAAGATACTCCGGAAAATGTACAGGCGACTTTATTAAAGCTCACCACCCGAGCCATTAAAAAAGCAATTTACCGCTCTGGCATGGATACCGGACAGGTTTTTGTTTGCGGGGGCGGTGCCTATAACTCACATTTACTCGAGCAACTGCGCTGGCGCCTACGCAAGCATGAATGGAGCGTACAAACTACGGCCGATCTTGGTTTAAGCCCGACTTGGGTTGAAGCCACGGCCTTTGCCTGGCTGGCCATGCGTTTTATGAATCAGCTGAATGGTAACCTGCCAGCAGTCACTGGTGCTGCTGGATATCGCATCCTCGGTACCATTACTGCTGTTTAAATTCAGCTAATTACTATTAGCTTGCATGACTATATAGCTACTCAAAAACAGTCATCAAAAAAGGTCTGCATAAATGCAGACCTTTTTTGATTTTAAATTTTATGCTCAAGAATTTATTGCATCATGCGTTTGGCATTTTCATTTCTAAAGGCCCGCAGAATCTGCTGACCAGCACGACCTGTTGGACTCAAGCCCAAACGCTGCTGTTCCTGACGAATCGCTTGACGGGTTTTATCTCCAATCAGACCATCCACCGCACCAATATCATAGCCACGGTTTAACAGAAATTGCTGGATCTCACGACGTTCTGCACGCGAAGTTCCCGGATCATCAGTAGGCCATGTGGCCATAAATGAACCTTTACCTTGCAGGCGATCGGATAAATGTGCAATCGCCAAGGCATAACTTTCTGCCGCGTTATAGCTATAAATGGCATCAAAATTTTTAAATACCAAAAATACTGGGCCACTCGGGCCTGCAGGTGCAAGTAATCCTGCTTGAGAGGATTGTGATAAATTTCCTTGAATTAATGCCGAACCATCGGCACGTACCACCCCTTGATTGTTCCAACTACTCAAGGATTTTTTATTTCTTCGGCCTTCACCGGAAACCGACATGCCTTGAGGGATCTTGACTTCAAAACCCCAAGGCTGTCCGCTCTGCCAGCCACGCTTGCTTAAAAAGTTGGCAGTTGATGCGAGTGCATCCGGAATGCTCGAAACTAGATCACGTCGGCCATCACCATCAAAATCAACTGCAAGCTCATCATAAGTCGATGGCATAAACTGGGTATGACCAAATGCGCCTGCCCAGGAACCCTTTAATTGTTCTTCACGCACATCGCCACGCTGTAAGAGTTTCATAGTAGTAAAAAACTCACCACGGAAATAACTCTGGCGACGACCTTCACAGCTCAAAGTTCCTAAAGCCTGTAATAAAGGATATTTCCCCGAAATATCACCAAAATTACTTTCGACACCCCATACCGCAACTACCGTTTCTGCAGGTATACCATAGGTGGCAGCAACACGATTGAGCACCTCACGATGTTGCTGTAATTTTTGCCGGCCGAGCTGAACCCGTTCTTCATCCACCAAACCAGACAGATAATCCCAAATTGGGGTAGAAAATTCAGGCTGGTAATTCAGGCGTTCAATCACTGAATAATCCGGGTTTAAGTTCTGGGTATAACGATCATAGGTACTGCCGCTTACACCTCTAGCAACAGCTTGACTGCGCAAATTAGCGAGACAGTTTTGAAAATTATTTTGGGAGGCATAATTCGGGATATTTGAACTAGAGGTCAAATCAGTCGGCGTGACACGTTGACCATTAATAATAAGTTCAGCCTGTGCCTGTGAAGCAGCCAAGACCACAAAACCAATAAAAAGTGCAAGCCGTTGCATAAGACCCTTGAATATTTAGATTTTGAATTATGCTTCTACCTTAGCAGCTCATGATGAAAATTAAAGCGCCAATGCGTAAATTTAAATTCATAATTCCTACACTTTTAAATTCATTTTGTAATCTTTAAATTTAAACACGAGTTATCCACAAGCTTGTTTTAAATTCAAATCAGCAGGATTTTTAAATTTAAATTCAAAACATTTGGAATTATTTTTGAATTTAAAAAATTACTGGGGATAACTTGTTTCAGGAAAAGCGAGTCACGATCATCAACATGCTCTAATTACACTCATTTTTGTTTTAAATTCATTTGAATAATGGGCTAATATTTTTAAATTCAAAAACTTTGAATTCATTTATCCAGTTTTAATTTTGAATTCATATTTTTTGAATTTAAAAGCGCAAGTTTAAATTCAAAGTGCGATTTAAATTTGAATTTATTTTTATGAATTTAAATTCAAAACTGCTTTCCAGTTTTAAATTCAAACTTTGATTTCAAGCTTATCTACAAGTGAATATGGCAAAATTCAGTTGTAAAAAAGGTTTTATTGGATTGTTATATTTATACTCAATTGATCAGTTTATAAGCAATTGATTTAAAAACTGATCCGACCAATGGCAGGCATTTTTAAAGAGGCGCAATCATGCCTGAAAGCAGACAAATAAAAAAGCGATCACCGAAGTGATCGCTTTTTTTATCAGCAAGTTAAAGCCTAGATGGTCATATCTTCGCTCAATGCCAATGGATTTGGTAAAATTTTCGCCAGTTGGCGGCAAAGTACAGACAATTGCGCGCTGTCATTTGGCATCAGGGTAATGTGACCAATCTTGCGGCCTTCGCGCTCTGACTTATTGTAAAGATGCAAATGTGCACCTTCCAGAGCAAGTACATCTGCAGATTTTGGATGCTGACCAATGATGTTCACCAAGACAGTTGGACGGATCACTTCAGTTGAACCTAAAGGCAAACCAGCCACCGCACGTACATGATTCTCAAATTGCGAACATACGGCGCCTTCAATCGACCAGTGTCCCGAGTTATGCACGCGTGGTGCCATCTCGTTAGCATATAGGCCTTTGTCTGTCACAAACAGCTCAAGGGTCAGGACACCAACATAATTCAGATGATTCAGCAGGCGAGTGATATAGTCCTGCGCCTCAGGCTGCAAATCTGCACTGTTTGGTGCAGGCACAATCGAGTGCGACAGGATCCCGTTATGATGATGGTTTTCTGCCAAAGGCCAGGTTTTGACATCGCCATTCTGACCACGCACTGCAATGATCGAGACTTCACGCGAGAAAGTCACGAAACTTTCAGCAATCAGTTCACCCGCAGGGCCTAATTCTGTCCAAGCCTGATCAATCTGATCGGCCGAACGTAAAACGAATTGGCCTTTGCCATCATAACCGCCACGTGAAGTTTTCAGTACGATCGGCAAACCCAGTTCAGCTACAGCAGCCTGTAAGCTTTCCAGTGAAGTGACCGCTTTGTACGGTGCAACCGGAATAGCCAGTTCATCAAACAAGGCTTTTTCAGACAAACGATGCTGGGCAATCGCTAAAGCTTGACGTGGCGGATGCAGTTGCTTGCTTTGTGTGAGTACATCAACATCTGCAAGGGGCGTGTTTTCAAACTCCAGACTAAATACATCTGCACTGCTGATAAAGTCTTGTAGACCGTTTTCAGCCTGGCTCGAAATCACCGGGCCCAAAGCAGCAGAAGGGCAGTCTGTGCTGGCTTCAAAAAATGTACATTGAATATTTAATGGAAGTGCCGCTTGCGCCATCATACGACCCAGCTGACCGCCACCAAAAATACCGATGGTTTTATCCATAATCTGTGTCTCGACTTAAGCCTGGCCTGGAATATTGTTGCTTGCTACTTTATCTGTTTGCGCTGCACGGAAATCTGCAACATTTTTTGCGATTTCTGGACGGGTCAAACCCAGAATTTGCGCGGCCATAATGGCAGCATTGGTGGCACCGGCAGGACCAATAGCCAAGGTACCCACCGCAATACCGGCTGGCATTTGTACAATAGACAGCAATGAATCAACACCGTTTAAAATCGAAGATTTCACCGGTACACCCAAAACTGGAAGATCAGTTTTCGCTGCACACATACCCGGTAAATGCGCTGCGCCACCTGCACCGGCAATAATTACATGAATACCACGATCACGCGCTTGCTCGGCATATTCAAACAGGCGGTCTGGGGTACGGTGTGCAGAAACAACTTCGGCTTCAAATGGGACACCAAGCTGCTTGAGCATATTGGCAGTGTGTTCGAGAGTTGCCCAATCTGATTGAGAACCCATGATAATACCTACGAGAGGAGTATCTTGTGCAGCAGCCGCATTCATTGCAAATTTTCCAGAGATTAAAGTGAGATAAAGATAAATCTCGACGAGAGAGCCAAGCTTGAATAGGAGTGCGTATTATAGACTGAAAATTCAGCTTCATAAAATTTAACGGTCAAAGCAAGGCTCGATTTTTCTTGTTTTTTTATCGAATTTTCAAAAACTGTAATAAAAATAGGGGAGTAGTCACACTTGCAGCCATTCAGGAACTGCGGAATACAAAATAGACACATCCACACAGACATAAAGCAGCCCAGAGATAATCCAGTTTAAAGGGCTGTTTAAACATAAAAATCATAAAAGGAACAAAGACTAGTAAGGTCACGACTTCCTGGGTGATTTTCATTTGACCGACTGCCAGGCCTTGCTGCGCCAGTAATTTGGTCGCTGGAATCATCAGACTATATTCAAACAGGGCAATGGCCCAGCTGAACAAAATCGCTTGCCAGAGCGGTGCATCATGCGGCAAAAATTTTAAATGCCCATACCAGGCCAGGGTCATAAAACAGTTGGCAATTACCAGAAGAAATAAAGCCGGCAGCATTTGCATGCACTCTGCAAAAAAGTCGAACTTATTTTACGGTTTATTTGGCGAAAAGATATTGCATCGCTTTGAAATTTTCTTTGAATTTATCCGTGAAACAGGATTTAAAAAATCCCACAACAAGGCCAGAATTTTCACTATCTTTTCAGCTAAAGCCTTGCTATCGTTGCTTGCAAATTGAATAAATCATGACAACAGCACCAATATAAAGTGATGGGTCAGACAGGAACGGAGTAAAGTAGATGCATCTGCATATTTTGGGTATTTGTGGCACCTTTATGGGCTCGTTAGCGCTACTTGCACGCGATCTGGGCCACCAGGTAACAGGTTCAGACCTGAATGTGTATCCACCCATGTCGACCCAACTTGAAAATGCGGGCATCACTTTAATGCAGGGTTATGACCGTAGTCATTTGCAACCACATCCGGATCTGGTGATCGTCGGCAATGCCATGAAGCGTGGTATTGATGCAGTCGAATATATGCTGAATGCAGGTCTGCCTTATATTTCAGGTCCGCAGTTCCTGGCTGATCATGTTCTGCAAGGTAAACACGTGCTGGGTGTCGCCGGAACGCATGGTAAAACCACGACCACCACCATGCTGGCTTGGGTACTGGATCAAGCCGGTCTGGAGCCGGGCTTCCTGATTGGCGGTGTACCTTTAGGCTTTTCGGAAAGTGCGCGTCTGGGTGGCGGGAAATATTTCTGTGTTGAAGCCGATGAATATGATTCTGCTTTCTTCGACAAGCGTTCCAAGTTCGTGCATTACCATCCAAAAACAGCAATTTTAAATAACCTGGAATTTGACCATGCCGATATCTTCGATGATCTAGCCGCAATTCAAAAGCAGTTCCATCATCTAGTTCGTACCATTCCAAGCGAAGGCCGGATTATCGCACCGATTACTGAAAGCAATATTGATGAAGTGCTGGAGCAGGGCTGCTGGACGCCTGTAGTGCGCACCAGTCTGGATGCCAACGGAAAATCTGAACTTTATGCAGAACAATTGTCAGCAGATGGTTCACATTTCAAAGTCCTGCAACAGGGCGTAGTCAAAGGCGAAGTACAGTGGAATATGACCGGGCAGCACTCGGTTGCCAATGCCTTGGCCACGATTGCTGCTGCTGAACATGTCGGCGTATCGATTGAAACTGCCTGTGAAGCACTGTCCAATTTTGGTGGGGTGAAACGCCGTATGGAACTGTTAGGCACAGTCCGTGGTATCGAGGTTTATGATGATTTCGCCCATCATCCGACGGCGATTGATACGACCTTAGAAGGTGCGCGCAAACGTCTAGGGGAACGCAAACTCTGGGCAATTATTGAACCACGTTCCAATACCATGCGCATGGGCAGTCATAAAGATGGCTTGGCTCATTCAGCACGTCTGGCCGATGAAGTGATCTGGTATCAACCGGAAGGACTGGACTGGGATCTGCAACCGGTCATTGAGGCTGCGCCAAACAAGGCCAAAGTTGCACGCACACTGGATGACATCATTCAGACCGTGGTGGCAGAAGCAGGCGAGGGCGATGCCGTAGTAATTATGTCGAATGGTGGTTTTGGTGGTTTGCATCAGAAGCTGATTACTGTTTTACAAGCATAAAACAGATTTAAGTGAAGTGAAGAAGCCCGCCTAGCGGGCTTTTTTTAGCATATTAAAACGTTGATTGAGAAAAAGTGAACCGTTGTTCTGATCCTGCAATCCTATGATTTAAATATTGACCCAAAGAGCAGATTTATCTCTGAACCCTCCCTGATGATCTTTTGTTGCAATCTGTACACAAGACTCATTGCAGCGCCATATCACTCAAGGCACAATCGAGAAGAACACAGGTATCTATAGGCCTGAAAGCCAGATCATAAATCAGCCCATCGCTGTCACTATATAAAAGCAATCGAGGCGTTCATTATTCTCGCTGAGTCAGGTCATTCTCATTCCTCATTCCATTAGGAGATGTGTCATGACAACGATGAAAGCGATGGTCTATTACGGCGCAAATGATATCCGCTTTGAAGACCGCCCAGTTCCCACCATTTTGCATCCCAGCGATGCCATCATTAAACTGGAAAAAGTTACCATCTGCGGTACCGACTTGGGTATCTGGAAAGGTAAAAACCCGGAAATTGAGCAGGAGGCTACGCGTAAAGAGGGCAGCTTTAAGGGACGTATTTTAGGTCACGAAGGTATTGGCATTGTGGAAGAAGTTGGTTCCGCCGTGCAAAACTTTAAAAAGGGCGACCGGGTGATTATTTCCTGTGTCAGCCGCTGCGGAACCTGTGAAAACTGCCAGAAACAGCTCTATGCCCATTGTCGCAATGAAGGCGGCTGGATCATGGGTTATATGATTGATGGCACCCATGCCGAATATGTACGCACGCCCTTTGCCGATACCTCACTCTATCATTTACCCGATGGCCTGAATCAAGATGTGGCCGTATTCCTCTCAGATATCCTGCCAACTTCACATGAAATTGGGGTGCAATATGGCGATGTCAAACCAGGCGACAATGTCGCGATTGTCGGGGCAGGGCCAATCGGCATGAGTTGTCTGCTCACCGCACAGTTTTATTCACCCGCCAATATTATTATGGTGGATATGGATGATAATCGGCTGGAATTTGCCAAGACTGTCGGCGCGACGCATATCATCAACTCTGCCAAAGAAGATGCCATTCAAAAGATTCTAGAGATTACCGATGGACGCGGGGTCGACTGTGCCATTGAAGCAGTGGGGGTGGAGCCTACCTGGAATATTTGCCAGCATGTCGTGAAGGAGGGCGGGCATATTGCCAACGTCGGCGTACATGGTAAACCGGTGAGTTTTGAACTGAACAAACTCTGGATTAAAAACCTGACCATCACCACCGGCCTGGTGAATGCCAATACCACAGGGATGCTGCTGAAAACCTGCTATTCCGGCAAATTGCCCCTAGAAAAACTGGCGACCCATCATTTTAAATTTGCCGATTTTGAAAAAGCCTATGATGTCTTTAAACATGCCTCTGATGAAAAGGCCTTAAAAGTCATGATTGACATGAGCTAATGTAAGTCAGATAAAAAAGTCCGCATGGCGGACTTTTTTATTTTCAGCTTTGATCCATCAGATTAGAAATAGGGGACATAACCACGCTGCTTATAGCCTTTTGGCGATGCCAGACTGGCCTGATTTTCTTCCAGGCGATACAGCACTTTGAGGAACTCGGCAATTCCTGACTGCTGCAAGGCATGTGGATCAAATTGCTTCAAACCTAAACGTGAAAATAAAGAAGAAATTTCACTGTGTTTATGCACATATTTCATTGACCATTCCGAGAAATGGGACTGCTCTACCATTGCATCTGCAAAACGCAAGATATTGTGATGACGGGGATCCTGAGAAATGCTCTGAAATAAACTTTCCACTACTTCAGCCTGACCTTCAAGGCACTGGAAAAATTTGCCATGGGAATAATACAACACCCCATGAATTTGATGCTGAAGATTGAACTTCCGAGCAGTGGCTAAAATATCGCTCAAATCTTGTAACAACTCTTGTTCAGATTCTATGCGTTCACTGGCATAGCAAAGCTGTAACATCATGCCATCTCACTAGAGGGAAGAATTAAAACCGCAATTTAATCAATAATTTTAAATTAAGTCGACTATTTTTTAAGCAAATATCCGTTTTTACTTACACGGTTTTCAGTTTGCATTTCTGGATTAAACTTTTAACAATAGTGCCTAAATTATTAAACGAATATTTTCATACACCTACCATGAACATGAGGATCACTTGATGTTAAAAGATCTGATTTTAACCCTTGCCTTGTTATGTGTGTGTTTTGTCCTGATGATCACTTTAAATAATTGGCAATTCAGCGCTCAAACCAATCTGCTGATCAGTTCAATTTTTATTAGCTGGACGATCTTGAAATTTGTTGGACATCGTATTTATTTTCATGCCAGTTACCTGCTGATCATGGCAATTTTAGTGATGCTGCAACAGTTTGAAGAAATTTTCTGGGCGATGACCGGGGTGATGGCAGGTTTCGGTTTATATACCCTGTTACAGGTTATATTGATTCCTGCCTTGAAAGAAAGATTGCATTTATCTTTCGGGAAATCCCCTTGGATGGTTAAATAGTCGTTGCCGCGACATCTGCCAGACTACGGTCACGTTTAAACATGACATCCACATAGGAACATTGCGGGATGATGGTTAAACTTTTTTCACGGGCAAAATCGACCAGTACATCCAGCATTTTTCTGGCAATACCTTGGCCACGCAAGGAATCATCGACCCAGGTATGATCGGCAATGATGACTGCATCGCCCCGCCATTGATAAGTGATCTCGGCCAGGCGGCGTCCTTGAGCTTCCATAAAAAATACACCACCGCGTTTTGAATCTTGATATTTGATTTCCATACGAATCTAAACCTTTGTTGTCATTTTTAAATTATAAAACATCATTAAAGCGAGGCTCTCGCTCGAACACGGATTTGGCAAAAGGGCATTTTGGAATAATCCTGATGCCGTGTTCATGGGCAAAATTCACAGCGGTCTCGACCAGATAATACCCGACGTGCTGTCCGCGTAGGCTGTCATCGACCCAAGTGTGTTCAATCACTAATTGATCTTCATTTACTCTGGAATAACTCATTTCTGCCAGACGTTTTTCATTTGGCTCTACAAACCATAAACCTCCAGTGCCCTGTTGCTGATGCTCGATCAACATGCCGATCCTCTCCTTGTTTTTAAGCCAGACTGACATATTTTTCCCTGCTCTATTGTTAGATTTCTTTTAAAGGATTGTGAATCTGTCCTTCTGACCAATACCGCATTTTGCTCAACAGGTTTAAACTGCCGGCCGGTTCTTTTTATCAGATATGTATGTCCAGCTCTTCTTCCACCTCCTCGGTGACACGTCAATGGGTCTGTGTGATTGCTTTAGCCTCTGCTGCCTTTATTTTCAATACCACCGAATTTATCCCGGTGGCGCTATTAAGTGATATTGGCGCAAGTTTTTCCATGTCACCCACTCAGGTCGGGTGGATGCTGACGATTTATGCCTGGGTCGTGGCGCTGCTTTCTTTGCCAATGATGTTACTGACCAAAAATATTGAACGGCGCTTTCTGCTGATGGTTTTATTTGCGGTGTTTATTTTCAGTCATGTGCTGTCCTATTTTGCCTGGAGCTTTAGCATTCTGGTGTTGAGCCGGATTGGTATTGCCGTGGCGCATGCACTGTTCTGGTCAATTACGGCATCGCTTGCTGTGCGGGTTGCGCCAAAGGGCAAAGAGTTTCAGGCACTGGGCTTATTGGCTACCGGTACCGCCATGGCGATGGTCTTGGGAATTCCCTTTGGCCGGATGATCGGGGAGGCCTATGGCTGGCGCAATAGTTTTGCCTTGATCGCAGTTGTGGCAAGCGTGGTCTGCGTACTGCTGGCCAAAACCTTGCCTTTATTGCCAAGTGTTAATTCAGGTTCACTCAGCAGTTTAAAAAGCTTGCTAAAACGTCCCAGCCTGATGCTGGTCTTTGCGCTTACCGTGCTTGTGATTAGTGCGCAATTTACCGCCTATAGTTATATTGAACCCTTTGCGCTGAATATTGCGCAATTCAGCTCTGCACAGACCACCAGCTTATTGCTGATTTATGGCGGTGCGGGCCTGATCGGGTCTTATGTATTTGGCCGCTTTGCACCGCATTTTCCCCGACTCACCATTCCGCTATTTACACTCGGGCTAGGGATCTCGCTGCTGTTATTGCTGCCCCTGTCTCAGGGTGTAATTCAGCTCAATAGCCTAGCGTTAATCTGGGGCATCAGCATTATTGGGTTTAGTCTGGCCCTACAAGCCAAGACCTTAAATCTGGCTTCCGATGCGACTGATGTCGCCATGGCGATTTTTTCAGGTTTGTACAATGTCGGGATTGGCGGCGGTGCCTTACTCGGCGGTCTGGTAACGGCACATATCGGATTACATAGTATTGGCTGGGTAGGAGCCATCTTGGCTAGCCTAGGTTTTCTGATCAGCTTATATCTGATTCAGCGTCCGGATTTCTTAGGTAAGAAAGCACCTTGAAGCATGATTTTTGTAAATGAAATTGTAGTCTTAGCAAAAATCTGTCATGCTTGCTGCACATTGAGCTACCGCTCAAACAAAATTTAGTTTGAACAAGGGGAGTAGCCTCCTCCAAGCGTTTAAGAATGAAATTTCAATTTTTAAACGTGTCAGAATATCGTCATTACACTTTGCAAAAAGTCGGTATCTGAGCATCTTGAAGTCACACTTTATATAAAAAAGTGAAACAGTAAGATGTAGGCAAGACCTTGATCATGTTGTTATAGATGTTTTTCATCTGGCAACTGGTCAAGGTTTTTTTTATGGCTAGTTGTCCGATGTGGAGAATTCACATGGAAACCATTGGTACACTCTGGCTGTATCTCGTCTTTTTCGCGATTGTCGCAGTCATGCTGGTAATCGATTTTGTCGGCTTTAAGCATCAGCATGGTCAGGAAGTTAAAGTCCGAACTGCTGCCTACTGGAGTATTGCCTGGGTCAGTGTCGCGACTTTATTTGGTGGCGGCTTATGGCTGTATCTGGAGCAGACCGCAGGCACGGCAATTGCTAATGCCAAGGTTATGGAATACTTTGCCGGTTATCTGCTGGAAAAATCCCTAGCGATTGATAACGTCTTTGTCTGGCTGATGATCTTCGCGGCCTTCGCCATTCCACCCGCATTGCAACGCAAGCTGCTGTTATATGGCGTACTGGGTGCGATTGTACTCAGAACCATCTTTATTTTTATTGGCGCCTGGTTCGTACAGGAATTCTCCTGGATTCTGTATATTTTCGGTGCGTTCTTGGTGTATACCGGCTTCAAATTCCTGCGTGGTCAGCATGAAGAAGACAGCAATATTGAAGATATGGCGATTCTGAAATGGCTACGTAAACATATGCGTATTACCCCGCAACTTCAGGGCGACAAATTCTTTGTCCGTCAAAATGGTTTGCTTTGGGCAACGCCGTTATTCTTGGTGCTGATTCTGGTCGAAGCCTCTGATGTCATCTTCGCAGTCGATTCTATTCCGGCTATTTTTGCTGTCACCACCGACCCCTTCATTGTGCTTACTGCGAACCTGATGGCAATTTTAGGCCTGCGTGCAATGTTCTTCCTGCTCTCAGGTGCAGCCTCAAAAATGCATTATCTGCCTTATGGCCTAGGTTTGATTCTGGTCTTTATCGGCTTTAAGATGCTGATGCTGGATGTATTCCATATGCCGATCTGGATTTCACTGAGCTTTATTGTGATTGTCTTGACGGTAACTGCGATCTTGTCGATTCGGCATAGCAAGAAATATAACGAAACTACGCTGTAAGATTAAGCATCAAAAAAGCCTGCATCAGCAGGCTTTTTTTTATTGTTCTATCAGGGATAATTTGGGCCATTTTTGCAAAAACTGTTTGCTCAGCATGCGTTGTTCAAACACGGCATAACTGACTAAATTCGGATTCCAACGCAGCTTTAACTCAAATAAATCTGCTAAACCGAAAGGAGCAATCAACTCCAATTCATCATCTTTCAGGCGCAGTGCCAAGGCCGTGACAGTTTCTGGCCATAATGACAGCGCATGACTAATTGAAGTTAAAGGCTCAATATTTTCATTTTGATCGGTACGATACCACTCATGTACAAAGGCTTGATTGGTCACATCCCAACGGATATCTGGAAAATAGTCTTTTAACCGATCTGCAAGTTGCTGTTCTATAAAGCGAGCCTGCTCATTTTCATCATAGAAAATCACATCGACCTCAGTATGATTTATTTCATATTCCCATCCATGTAAATGCGCCCAGATCACATGACGTAACACACCCGCTGCAACATAAGCATCAGAGTGTAATTGTGCTAACTGATGCAAGATGCGCATTAAGGTCGGCTGTGCACGCACGATCTGTCGAAATTGATCATGATAATTGGATGAGGTCATAGAAGAATCGGGATCACTATTTAAATATGAATGTTCATACAAACATGGCAATTTTTTCAGCTACAATCAATCGAAAAAATTAAAAGCGTAGGTTTAAAATGTCTTCTGTAATTGCAACGACAGCGATCCGTGGTCGCTTCCTCGACATTCAGAATACAGTTGCCCAAGCACGTGATATACACGACCAAGTGCGATATGTAGAAGATGGCTTAGTCATCATTCAAGAGGGTAAAATCCAGTGGTTTGGTCCATGGCAAGAAGGGCAGTCACGACTTCCTACCAACGCTGAATTACAGCACTATCCAGATCAACTGATTGTTCCCGGTTTTATCGACACCCATATTCATTTCCCGCAAACGGAAATGATCGGGGCGTATGGTGAACAACTGCTGGAATGGTTAAATACCTATACATTCCCCACTGAAATCCAGTTTCAAGATGCATCCTATAGCGAAAAAATTGCCGAATTTTTCGTGCAGGAATTGCTTAAAAACGGCACCACCACTGCACTGGTCTTTTGTACCGTTCATCCTGAATCCGTAGATGCTTTATTTAATGCCGCAACCACACGCAATATGCGTCTGATTGCGGGTAAAGTCCTGATGGATCGTCATGCTCCGGAAGCACTAACAGATACAGCAGAAACAGCTTATACCGATTCTAAAGCGCTGATTGAAAAGTGGCATGGACAGGGGCGGAACCTGTATGCGATTACCCCACGCTTTGCACCGACCTCAACACCTGAACAATTACAAAAAGCCGGCCAGCTCAAAAGTGAATATCCGGACGTGTATGTACATACCCATTTGAGTGAAAATAAAAATGAAATTGCCTGGGTAAAAGAACTCTTTCCTGAACGTGAAGGTTATCTGGATGTGTATCATCATTATGGTTTAACCGGGAGCAAGTCCGTCTTCGCACATTGTGTGCATCTGGAAGATAAGGAATGGGATTGTATGCATCAGACCGACTCCGCCATTGCCTTCTGTCCGACCTCAAACCTGTTCCTGGGCAGTGGCTTATTTCCCCTGAAAAAGACCTGGGACAAAGGGGTCAAAGTCGGCTTAGGTACAGACATTGGGGCAGGGACATCATTTAATCAGCTGCAAACCCTGAATGAAGCCTATAAGGTGCAGCAGTTGCAGGGCGAAAAACTCTCTGCCTTTGAAGCCTTATATCATGCCACTTTAGGCGGTGCCAAAGCCTTGAGTCTAGATGATCGCCTGGGGAACTTTAATATTGGCAAAGAAGCCGACTTTGTGGTGCTGGATCTCAATGCCACTGCCTTACAGCAGTTACGCCAGAGCAAAGCTAAAAATATTGAAGATGCGTTTTTTGCACTGACCATGCTTGGTGATGACCGTAATATTGCAGCCACCTATGTCTATGGAGCAGCCGTCTATGTCAAAGCAGCAGCCAGTGAATAAACCGAAAAAATCCCGCCATCGCCAATACTTACTCCTGTCTGCAATTGCACTGGGCTGTGTTTTTTTATTGAAACGCGATTCAACAGCGGCTAAAAAATGATTACATTTACAGCTAGCAAAACAGGTGCATCTCTGCTAGGGATGTATTAAAATTGCGACGTATTCAGGTGTTGCAGGTCAACACCTTTTTTATTTTGCTATTTTTACTTTTTAGGTATCTACCCATGACCGTTCAAATGAGCGTAATGATTTCCGCTGAAGAAATTCAAGCTAAAGTCAAAGAGCTTGGTGCTCAAATCAATGCACACTATGCCAATAGTGACAAAGAACTTGTGCTCATCGGTTTATTACGTGGTTCAGTGATTTTTATGGCTGATTTATGTCGTGTGATTTCAAAACCGCATGAACTGGATTTCATGACTGTGTCCAGTTATGGAGGTGGCACGGTATCGTCACGTGATGTAAAAATCCTGAAAGATTTAGACGGTGAAATCCGTGGTAAAGATGTGTTGGTGGTTGAAGATATTATTGACTCAGGCAACACCTTAAGCAAGGTACTCGAAATCCTGCAAACCCGTGATCCTAACTCGATTCAACTGTGTACTTTGGTAAGTAAACCATCGCGTCGTGAAATCGATCTGAAAGTCGAATTTATGGGCTTTGAGGTTGAAGATAAATTTATCGTGGGTTATGGCCTGGACTATGACCAGAAGTACCGTCACCTGCCATTTATTGGTGAAATCGGTCTTTAAAATCAGGTTGAAAAAAGTGGCATAAGCCACTTTTTTTATGCCTAAAATAGGCCAAAAATCGGGAACAAAAAATAACATCTCGTTTCATGATTCAACTTTTTATGATCCTAGCTTTGTTTCAAGATGATTAAACAGATGTGAAAACAAAGACATGATAAGAAGGAGTATGCATATGTGGACAATTATTGTGGCGATCGTTATTGGTTTTGTAGCAGGTCTGATTGCACGTGCCATTCACCCGGGTAATGACAAGGCAGGCTTTATCATGACCACCTTATTGGGTATTGCCGGCTCCTTATTGGCGACTTTTGGTGGCCGTATGCTCGGTCTATATTCGGCAGATTCCGCAGCAGGGCTGATTGCTTCCGTGATTGGTGCTGTGATTATTCTGTTTATTTATAATATGGTAACCAAACGCCGTACAGTCTAAACCATTCAGATGTTTCTGAGGTTGATTTGACGACCTGAATAAAAAAGCACCGGAAAAGGTGCTTTTTTATATTGAGCGAATGATAGCTTTATTTAATTTTTATAAATTGAATTCTTTAAAGATCTGCTCAATCTGCTCTGCCGGATAGGCGCCCATCACTTTAAAACCATTGGAAAAAATAATCGCAGGTGTACCATTCACGCCCATAGACTGAGCCAGTTTTTTATTCCGCTCAATTGGATTGGTGCAACTTTTTTTCGATTTAGGTTGAATCCCTTGAGCAATCAGATCTTCCCATGCCTGAGCTGGATTAGACGCGCAATACACCTGTTTTGAAGGAGCAACCGACTGGGGTTTTAAAGGAAGAATAAAGGTATAAATGGTCAAGTCATTCAGTTTTTTCAGCTCTAGCTCAAGCTTTTTACAATACGGGCAATTTGGGTCAGAAAAGATCGCAATCTGACGTTTACCCGTACCTCTTACACTTTTCACAGCATCCTGAAGCGGTAATTTTTTCCAGTCGATACTATTTTGCTTCAACATTAAATCACGGGTCAGATTATGCTGATCCTGAATCCGCAGCATTGGACCGGCAATCAGATGTTTGGCATCTTCATTCAAATAAACCACTTGGCCCTGCATGGAACCGCTATAGATGCCTTTCATCTCGGTGGTCTGAATATTTTCAATTTTTAAATTGGGACTGTTTTTTGCCAAATTAGCTTGTACCGTATCAATATTAGCAAATGCGAAGCTTGAAATAAATGTACTTAAACTAATGATCAGTGTTTTTTTTAACATGAATGTTCTACATGAATTGGATAAGAATATGCTTCGATTCTAATCGCTCTGCTTTTAAATTTCTCAAACATTTATGTTACTGTTTACACCCAGTTAAATAAGCTCATAATGTTTCACGTGGAACATAATACATAGAATTATATTGAACTCCAATATATCTAAAAAAAACACCAATAATCATAATAAATAATTGTTTTATATAATAAAAATATATTAAACAATAAGCTTCTTACTAATTCAACCTTGACCGATTTTCTGTACCCATTCTAAACTGCAGACACTTTCTATTTTCCTCGCTACGCCCTGACATGGATTGGCCAAGGATCAACACTATAACGGCATTTTCATGACAATAACGACCAGCTGGCGACCGTTCTTGATGGTCAGCCTGGCTTTAATGATGGGAACGATTGGCACCGCTTTGGCCAGTCCGCTTTATCCGATTTATCAACAGCTCTGGCATTTGCTGCCCAGCCAGATCACCTACATTTTTGTCGCCTATATGTTTGGCTGTCTCTCGACCCTGTTGTTTTTGGGCAGGACCAGTAACAGCATCGGATTTTTACGGACCCTGCAAATTGGTCTGGCACTAATCACGTTAGGTCTCATCATTTCCGTTTTTGCCCAGAATGCACTGATCCTCTCGATTGGCCGCTTTATTATTGGGATTGCCTCGGGCCTGATGACCACTTCTGCCATGATGGGTTTAATGCATACCATCCCAGAAAGCCATAAACACACTGCACCACAACTGATTTCAATCATCACTGCAATAGGTTTCGGTTTGGGACCCTTGGTCGGTGGCGTGATTGCACAGTTTTCCGCTGCCCCTTTGGTGATGCCATATTTGCCAATTATTCTGGGTGCCGTATTGTGTCTGATTGGCCTGTTCTGGATTAAAGCACCCAAGTTTGAGGCGCAGCCCTTTAGCATGGCGCCTAAACTGCAACGACCTGAAGCCCAGTTTCATCGTGTGTTTATGATTATTGCAGTGACAGCTTTTAGTGCTTTTGCAGCCTTTAGCCTGTTTGCTTCCCTGTCGCCATCTTTTGTCCGCAATATTTTACCTTGGCATGGCCCTCTGGTCAGCGGACTGGCCATTACTAGTATCTTAGTGGTCTCAGTGATCGTGCAGTTTATGGCCAAAGCGGTCGCGGCGTCTAAATGTCTGAATATCGGCCTGATGATGATGTGCTTGAGCCTGATGATTTTGGCGCTATGTATGTATTCGAAAATCGGCCTGCTATTTTTTATCAGTGATATTTGCTTTGGGATCGGCCATGGGTTTGCCCTGATGGGTGCTTTTGCCCTGATTCATCAAATGACCAGCTTAGACAACCGTGCCGCAGTGATGTCGACCTATCTATTTATTGCCTATCTGGGCACTATTGTCCCTATCATTGCTGTGGGTTATCTGGCCGATCACTGGGGACTGGATTTCGCCGTGATCAGCTTTTGTATCGCGATCAGTCTATTGTGTTTTGCGCTGTGGTGGGCGTATCAAAAATCCCGCCTACCAGCCTAAAAAAAGCCCTCAGTTGATGGCTTTTTTGATGTTTTATTAAATAATTATTTACCAATACAAAATGAACCGAAGATCTTGCCCAGCAGGTCATCTGCACTGAAATCCCCCGTGATCTCACCCAAGGCATTTTGCGCCAGACGTAAGGACTCTGCCACCAGTTCACCGGCGTTATACACCACCAGTTGCTCACGCGCCTCAGCTAGATAGAGCTGAGTGCGCTTCATTGCGTCTAAATGACGGGTACGTGCGATAAAGGTATCTTCTTCGGGTTGGAAGCCTGCATGCGCTGTAATCGCTTCTATGAGCGCTTGAACACCGGTTTCCTGCTTGGCAGAGACTGCGATATGCCGGAAACCATTTAAATCGCCAATTATAGCTTCAGCACCGGTCAGGTCGCATTTATTGCCTATCAGCATCAAACGTTTCGGTTCTATATGTTCAGCAAAATATTCTTGGGCGAGTTGAAGCGGATCTTCGCCCTGGCTTAAGTCATAGACCAAGAGTAATAAATCGGCCTGTTCAATTTCTTTAATCGCGCGGCGGATCCCTTCTTTTTCCACGATATCGCCAGTTTCACGCAAGCCCGCAGTATCGGTGAGGGTAATCGGCAGACCATTTAAGGTAATTTTTTCATGCAAGACATCACGGGTAGTACCGGCAATATCGGTCACAATCGCGCGTTCAATTCCGGCCAGTGCATTCAGCAAGGAGGATTTACCCGCATTCGGTTTACCTGCAATTACAACTTGCAAGCCTTCACGTAACAACTGTCCTTGACGTGCGGATTGCTGGACTTGAGTGACTGCACTGGATACGCCATCCAGCAGATTTAAAATCTTGCCATCTGCCAGAAAGTCGATTTCTTCTTCCGGAAAATCAATCGCGGCTTCCACATGCAGACGCAGATGGATCAGCTGCTCAAGGACTGCATTGACTTTGGTCGAAAACGCTCCTTGCAGTGAACGCACCGCAGAACGTGCAGCCGCTTGCGAAGTTGCATCAATCAGGTCGGCAATTGCTTCAGCCTGCACCAGATCCAGCTTGCCATTTTCAAAGGCACGCATCGAGAATTCACCCGCTTTGGCTGCAGTGGCGCCCAGTTCCAGCAAACGGCCAAGCAGGGCATTCTGAATCACCGGACCGCCATGACCTTGTAGCTCCACTACATCTTCACCGGTAAACGAGTTTGGATTCGGGAAGCAAATCGCCAGTCCTTCATCCATGACTTCACCTGCTGCATCGTAGAACTGGCGGAAACCGGCAAAACGGGCTTGGGGCAGCTCTTTTTGCGTCAGTTGCTGGGCAATTTCATAGGATTTCGGACCTGACAGGCGAATCACCCCAACGCCGCCACGTCCTGGTGGAGTTGCAATCGCAGCAATAGTTGTGGTTCGGTTGAGCATAAAATTCACCTGCAAAGACTCAAAAGTACAGCCAAAAAAAATCCGCCTAAGATTACCATCTTAAGCGGATTTATTCAGCCTATCCGTACAACTTAGTTGACTGGAGTAGCCTCATCACGTTTCGCGCGATCTTTGGCAACAGACTTGTTAATCAAAGTTTGTTGCAGAATCGTGATCAAGTTGTTGACGATCCAATACAGAACCAAGCCTGCCGGGAAGAACAACAAGAATACGGTAAAGATGATCGGCATAAACTTGAAGACTTTCGCCTGCATTGGATCAGTTGGTTGTGGATTTAACGACTGCTGGATATACATCGTTAAGCCCATCAACAACGGCAGGATAAACCATGGATCCATTGAGGATAAATCCTGAATCCACAGCATCCATGGCGCATGACGCAGTTCCACAGATTCCATTAATACCCAGTACAAGGCCAGGAAAATCGGCATTTGTAATAACAGCGGTAAACAGCCGGCAAGCGGATTGACCTGTTCACGTTTGTACAATGCCATCATTTCTTGAGAGAAGCGCATGCGGTCTTCACCGAACTCTTCTTTCATGCGTTGCATTTCTGGCGCAATCACACGCATTTTCGCCATCGAGCGATAGCTCTTCGACGACAATGGCCACAGGATTACTTTCACCAGGATGGTCAACAGAATAATTGCCCAGCCCCAGTTACCCACCAGACCATGGAAGAATTCAAGACCAACAAACAGCAATTTCGCAATTGGCCATAACCAGCCATAATCAACGGTCTGGTTTAAACCCGCAGCCAAATCTTTCAGTTCTGACTGGATTTTTGGACCTGAATAGAAAGTCGCATCAATTTCAGCCACAGTACCTGCTGGTACATTAAACGTTGGTGAAGTAAAACCGATGATGTTCATGTTATCGGTTGATTTACGTGATTCAAGCTTGGCGCTATAAGCTTCGCCATTACCTTGAGTCAACTTCAGCTGACCTGGAACCCACGCACTGACAAAGTAGTGCTGTACCATTGCCACCCAACCACCTGTCGCTTCAGTACTCACTTTTTCTTCAACAAAATTGTCGAATTTAAGCTTATTGTACTGCTCGTCCGGGGTACCCCATGCACCGCCCAGGAATGTTCCCAGCGTGAAGATCCCTTGATCGGACTTGCCGGGATCTTCCGAGTTATCGCGTTTGATCTGACCGAACATCTGACCTTGCCAGGTCTGGCCACTGCGGTTAACCACTTTGTGATTTACCACGACCGGATATTCACCTTCAGTGAAATTGAAGGTCTTGATAATCTCGATCCCGTCAGCGGTTTTAAACACTAGCGGTACAGATAATACTTTCAGGTTTTCACCATCTTTGGATTTGACTGTTTTCGCATCTGCCAGAGTATAAGCAGTTTTCTCCAGCTCATACATTGGACGGCCGTTACGGCTGCTGTCCGGTCCATTCAGACCGATCAGGCCAGACTGGGCGACATAAGTACGTTTCGCATCGCTTTCCAGCATGACGAACGGTTCATCGCTGTCTTTGTTCTTGTCATGATTGAGTAATTCAATACGAACAATATCACCACCCTTAGGATTAATCCAAAGATGATAAAGGTCAGTTTGTACTGAAATAAGCTGCTGACTTACAGGTGCTGTGGCATCCGTGGCTTGCTGTGCTGGCACATTTGCTTGTGGCAGATCAGAGGCAACTGTAGCCGTCTGACCATTTGGCAAATCTGCAGATACGTCATGCGAAACAACAGCAGTTCCCTGCTGCGGTTTTGTTTCAGCATTTCCATAATCTTTTTGCCACGCCAAAATGAGCAAATATGCGACAACAAACATGGCTCCGAGAATTGCAATCCTGGCCCATTGTTGCATATGTATTACCCCAAGTGGTGAGAGTGATTTTGGTTCAATAAACGATCACGAAAGGGTACAGCAACGTGAAGCGTTTGAGAATCTATTTGCTGAAATGAAATAAAACGAATCGCTTTTGAGGGAACAGGATCATATCCCCAGCCCCCCCACGGATGACAACGGCAAATACGCTTAGTAGCCAGCCACACTCCACGCCCAGTGCCATGCATCTGGACTGCTTCCAAGGAATATTGAGAACAAGTTGGAATATAACGACAGCGCGGTCCAAGAAGAGGACTAATCGCAATCTGATAGAAACGGATCAACCAATGCAGTAAACGTACCATTGGCCAACTCTACTTTTGTGGGGAGGGGGCTATTTTTGAATGCTTTTTGGCAAGACGGTTCAGTTTCTGCCAGGCAAATTGTAATTGCTGGTGCAATTCTGCATTAGGCACTGCTTCAACACCCATTTTCGGCATGATTACAATGTCTAAGTCATCTAATTGCTGTTGATGCAGGCGAAAACTTTCGCGAGCAAGTCGTTTTACTCGATTTCTTTCGTGTGCACGTCGCACTTTCTTCTTGGCAACAACTAAACCCAAACGGCTATTTGGCAGTTCGGAATGTTTTGCAAGAAATAAGAAATGGGGTTGATGCACTTTAAAAAGCGCACCATCAAAGACACCTTTATAATCGGCAGCACAGCGTAATCGCAACTCTGTGCCAAAACTATAAAGTTTTGTCATAACACCCAAAATCGTCTTAGCGTAACTGATTAAACAGTTAAGCTATGACGACCTTTTGCACGACGGCGAGCTAATACTTGACGACCAGCTTTAGTAGCCATACGAGCACGGAAACCATGAACACGCTTACGCTTTAATTCAGACGGTTGGAATGTACGTTTCATATTGAAACTCCAAAAAATGATCTTTCTATGAAGGTCCGCGATTTTAGTGCTCATTGCTTGAGCTGTCAATGCAAAAGCAGTTTTCTTTTCAAATAAGATCAAAAAAGATAAAGCCCCTGTTTTTTCGGAGAACTTAATAAAAAATAGTTCAATTCAAGTTAATCACAAATTAAGTTATTGTTATATAAATATATATAAGTTATAAACAACTCTATCAACAAAGTTATCCACATGTTATCCAGAGTTTAAATTTAACCTGTAGTTTTGAATTTAAATTTGAAGTTTTTTGAGTTATCCACAAAAAACAGTGATCTTATAAATAAATTCAAATTTATAAATTTAAATTTATTACTATTAGGGAGCACTTTTCCTATGGATAAGCCACTTTTCATTTAATTAAACATAAACTTATGTTGTGGATAAAACTGTTTCTATTAATTTTATACTTTGTGGATAACTTTATGGTATATTTTATCCATAGCTTGCGGATAAACTTATCCACACTGGGTTTTAAATTTAAATTTATGCAGGGTGATTTCTTTTTGCACAGTTTTTGTAGAGATTGCCATGACAGATGTGGATAACTTGGTTAGAATGGCGACCCGCTTTTGGTCGCGGTCATCTTTTTTGAATGAACAATGGAATGAATAGGGGATTCACATGCTTTGGACGGACTGCTTAAATCGCCTGCGACAAGAGCTCTCTGGAAATGTCTTTACAATGTGGATTCGCCCATTGGTTGCAGAGGAGCTGGAAGACAGCTTGCGTTTGTATGCACCTAATCCTTACTGGACGCGTTACATTCAGGAACATCATCTGGAACTGATCACGATTCTGGCAGAGCAATTGTCTGAAGGACGGGTACGCAAGGTCGAAATTTTAGTGGATTCACGTCCAGGGGCAATTTTATCTGCCAGTGAACAACCGGCGACCACGACTGCGGCATTGACCTCGACACCGATGCCAGTGCCGAAGCCGAAGAAAGAAAAAGAAGACAGCGGCAAAAATAGCCGTAGACGTCAGTTGAATCCATTGTTTACCTTCTCGCTGTTTGTGGAAGGCCGATCTAACCAGATGGCGGCAGAAACCTGTCGCAAGGTACTGACCCAGCTGGGTGCTTCACAGCACAACCCGTTATTTTTATATGGTCCGACCGGTCTGGGTAAAACCCACTTGATGCAGGCGGTCGGTAATGCATTGTTGCAGGCCAAACCGAATGCACGCGTCATGTACATGACCGCAGAAAGTTTTGTACAGGACTTTGTCAGCTCGTTGCAGCAGGGTAAAGTCGAAGAGTTTAAGAAAAACTGCCGTTCTCTGGATCTGTTACTGGTCGATGATATTCACTTGCTGGCCGGTAAAGAGGCCAGTCTGGTCGAATTTTTCTACACCTTTAACGCACTTCTGGATGAGTCCAAGCAAATTATTTTGACTTCGGATCGTTATCCTAAAGAGCTGACAGAGCTGGATCCACGTCTGGTTTCACGTTTTTCCTGGGGGTTGTCGGTCGGGGTTGAACCGCCAGATATTGAAACCCGAATTGAAATTCTGCTGAAAAAAGCAGAAAGCAACCAGGTCGATTTACCACGTAACTGTGCGCTGTTTATTGCCCAGCAGGTGGTGGCTAACGTGCGTGAGCTGGAAGGTGCGCTGAACAAAGTGGTGGCGATTTCACGTTTTAAAGGCACGCCAATTGATCTGGATGTGGTGCGTGAATCTTTAAAAGATGTGCTGGCAATTCGTGCCCGTACCATCAGTACTGAAAATATTCAGCGTGTCGTGAGTGAGTATTTCCGGATTCCGCTGAAAGAACTGGTCGGTCCAAAACGCACCCGGATTTATGCCCGCCCACGTCAACTGGCGATGGGGCTGGCACGTGAATTAACAGGCGACAGTTTTCCGGAAATTGGCATGGCTTTTGGCGGTCGTGATCACAGTACCGTGATGCATGCCTGCGAGAAAGTACAGAGCCTGCGGGAAGAAGATCCGATCTTTAACGAAGACTATAAAAACCTGCAACGTCTATTGCAAAGTTGACCTAAATCGCTCAAATTCTATTCTTGCTATGCGGCTGCTTTTGCCGCATAGTAAACCGTCAAAAAAATCACTTTTTCTATATTAATCTTCAGCTTTAGAGGAATGCACCGTGCGTTTAAAAATCGCGAAAGAAAGCTTACTGAATGTTCTCTCACATGTCGTAGGAGCGGTTGAACGTCGCCATACCTTGAATATCCTGTCTAACCTGAAAATTCAGGTGACTGCGCAAGCATTGACCGTGACCGGTTCCGACCTGGAAGTCGAACTGGTGGCGAGTACAGCACTGGCTGAAGGTGCATGTTTGCAGGAAGGTGAGACCACAGTTCCTGCACGTAAGCTGATTGATATCTGTAAGTCACTTCCTTCAGCGGCATTGGTGGATTTGCATATTACTGAAGATCAGCGCTGCATCCTTAAATCAGGCAACAGCCGTTTTGTACTGGGGACATTGCCTGCTGATGATTATCCATTACTGAACACTGAAAACACCCAAGGCACGCAAGTAACGGTTACACAGCGTGAGCTAAAACGTCTATTTGAAAAAACTGCTTTTGCCATGGCGGTTCAGGACGTACGTTTTTACCTGACCGGTACTTTGCTGGAAATTGATGCCAATCAGCTACGTGCAGTCACCACCGATGGCCACCGCCTAGCACTATGTGAAACAGCGGCACAATCTACTGCAACACAGCCGATTCAGGCGATTGTGCCACGTAAGGCCGTTGCAGAATTACAGCGCCTGCTCAGCGTTGAAGATGAGCAATTATCTCTATTGATTGGTCGTGAACTGCTCAATGTGACCATCAAGATGCCAAGCCGTGACAAGGAACAGGCGGATATTACCGTGCGTTTCACCACCAAGCTGATTGATGGTAAGTTCCCGGATTATCGCCGTGTGATTCCACGTGGTGGCGACAAAGTGGTGATGATCGCACATGACGTGTTCAAGCAGTCTTTGCAACGTGTGGCGATTTTAAGTAATGAAAAGCTGCGTGGTGTGTTTCTAAACTTTAATGCCGATTCTTTGCAACTTCGCGCCAATAACCCGGAGCAGGATGAAGCGATTGAAGATCTGGCGATTCAATATGCTGATTCACCGCTAGAAATGTCATTTAATGCGCAGTATCTGATTGAAGTACTCGGTGTGCTTGATGGCGATGATGTGTCAATGACCATGACTGAAGCGAATCAGTCTGTCTTGGTACAAGACCCGGCGCATACGGATCAAACCTATGTCGTCATGCCGATGCGTGTTTAAGCCGCGGCTCTTGATATTTATATAAGACATGCATATTACGCGTTTACATATTGAGCGTGTGCGGAATTTAAAGACGGTTGCTCTCCAAGGATTGCAGCCGTTTAATGTTTTTTATGGCCAAAATGGTTCAGGTAAAACCTCGATTTTAGAGGCGATTCATTTACTGGCTGCTGGTCGTTCTTTCCGTACCCATATCCCTAAAAATTATATCCAGCATGGCGCACAGGATGCGATTGTGTTTGCACAATCTGCGACTGAAAAAATTGGCATGCAAAAAATGGCCAGTGGGGAACAGTTGATTAAGGTCAATGGCGATCTGGTCGCGACTCAGGGGCAACTGGCCAAACTATTGCCCTTGCAGCTGATTGATCCGCAAAGCACCGATATTATCGATCATGGTGCTAAACCACGACGTCAATTGCTCGACTGGTTAATGTTCCACGTGGAACCAGAGTTTTATCATGCCTGGCAATATTATTCTCGTGCGCTGAAACAGCGAAATAGTCTGCTCAAAAGCAAACGCTTTCTCAGTCTGTCTGATCTGGAACCGTGGAACCAGATGCTGAGTGAATATGGTGAAATCCTGCACTCGCAACGTGTCGGGATTGTGGAACAATGGAAGCCATTTTTTGAAGATGATCTGAAACAGTTATTACCTGAATTGCAAGTCAGTCTGGAATACAGTCCGGGCTTTCATAGTGAAACCGGCCTGCTAAATGATCTGACCAACCAGCATGAAAAAGACTGTGAGCGACGTTATACCGAATATGGCCCACATCGCGCAGATTTGCGTTTAAAGACCCCGATGGGGGATGCTGATGTGATCCTGTCGCGCGGGCAGAAAAAGCTGCTGATGATCGCACTAAAACTGTCGCAAATCGCAATGCTACATTCTTGTAATAAGGAAACTGTGGTATTATTAGATGATGTGACAGCAGAATTAGATTTAACCGCACAACAACGTTTAATTGAGCGATTGAGCCAACTTGGTAGTCAAGTTTTTATTACCACCTTAGACCATGAATCAGTACAAAAGCACTTACATGATTTGTCTATCTCATATCAGTTATTCAGTGTTGAAAACGGTACAGTTCAAGTTGTGCAATAATATTTTTTGAGTTTTACCCATCTTTGGATAGACCTATTTTTCACTAGGGAGAAACCATGAGTTCAGAAGATCAAGCTGCTTCTCAAACAGAACAAACCATTGAAAAGGCTTATGATTCCTCTAGCATCAAGGTATTACGTGGTTTAGACGCAGTCCGTAAGCGTCCGGGCATGTACATTGGTGATACAGACGATGGTACAGGCCTGCACCACATGGTGTTTGAAGTAGTCGACAACTCGATTGATGAAGCCTTGGCAGGCCACTGTGATGAAATTATAGTGACGATCCATGAAGATGAATCGGTTTCAGTTTCTGATAATGGTCGTGGTATTCCGACCGACATTCACCCTGAAGAAGGTGTGTCTGCAGCAGAGGTGATTTTAACCATTCTGCATGCCGGTGGTAAGTTCGACGACAACAGTTATAAAGTGTCTGGCGGTCTGCATGGTGTCGGTGTTTCCGTAGTCAACGCACTGTCTGAAAAACTCGAATTGACCATTCACCGTGCCGGTAAAATTCATGAACAAGAATACCGCCATGGCGATTCACAGTACCCGTTAAAAGTCATTGGTGATACAGACCGAACCGGTACCCGTGTACGTTTCTGGCCAAGTGCTGAAACCTTTAGTCAGACCATTTTCAATGTCGATATTCTGGCGCGCCGTTTACGTGAATTGTCATTCCTAAATGCCGGTGTGCGTATCGTACTGCGTGATGAACGCATTAATGCCGAGCACATCTTTGATTATGAAGGTGGTCTGTCCGAATTTGTAAAATATATCAATGAGGGCAAAACTCACCTGAATGATATCTTCCATTTTACTACGATGGCGGAGAATGGGATCGGGGTAGAAGTGGCATTGCAATGGAATGATTCTTATCAGGAAAATGTACGCTGCTTTACCAACAACATCCCGCAAAAGGATGGTGGTACGCATTTAGCCGGTTTCCGTGCTGCACTGACCCGTGGTTTAAATAACTATATGGACAGTGAAAATATTCTGAAAAAAGAAAAAGTTGCAGTATCTGGTGATGATGCACGTGAAGGGTTGACTGCGATTGTATCGGTGAAAGTACCTGATCCGAAATTCTCATCACAGACCAAAGAAAAGCTGGTGTCGAGCGAAGTAAAAACTGCGGTCGAACAGGCAATGAATAAGTCATTCTCTGAGTACCTATTAGAGAACCCGCAAGCAGCGAAATCAATCGCGGGTAAAATCATAGATGCCGCACGTGCCCGGGATGCAGCGCGTAAAGCACGTGAAATGACACGTCGTAAGAGTGCGTTAGACATTGCCGGTCTTCCAGGTAAACTGGCAGACTGTCAGGAAAAAGATCCAGCATTGTCTGAACTGTACCTGGTCGAGGGTGACTCGGCGGGTGGTTCTGCGAAACAGGGTCGTAACCGTAAGATGCAGGCAATCTTGCCACTGAAAGGTAAAATCCTGAACGTGGAACGTGCACGTTTCGACCGTATGATTTCATCGGCTGAAGTGGGGACACTGATTACTGCACTGGGCTGTGGTATTGGTCGTGAGGAATATAATCCGGACAAGTTGCGTTATCACAAAATCATCATCATGACCGATGCTGACGTGGATGGTTCGCACATCCGTACCTTGCTGTTGACCTTCTTCTTCCGTCAAATGCCGGAACTGGTTGAACGTGGTCATATTTATATTGCACAGCCACCGCTGTACAAGCTGAAAAAAGGTAAGCAGGAACAGTACATTAAGGATAATGATGCGCTGGAAACTTACCTGATTTCGAATGCGATTGATGAACTTGAACTGCACATCAGTGCAGAAGCGCCTGCGATTCGTGGTGAAGCACTGGCGAATGTGATTGCTGATTATCAGATTTCCCAGAAGAGCTTGGCACGTTTGACCCAGCGTTATCCTGCGAGTCTGCTTGATGCACTACTTTCACTGGAAGGTTTTAAGCTGGATCAGCTGGAAGACAAAACCTATGTGGAAACATGGGGTGAGAATCTGCGTGCAGCGATTGAAGCCATTCAGCCAACATTACGTCCAGAATTAACCCTGGAGCGTTTTGAAAAAGAACTGGCAGATGGTCAAAAAACTGCAAGCTGGTTGCCACGTATCACGATCTATGTACATAACTTGCCACATAGCTACCTGTTAGACTCAGTACTGTTAGGTTCAAGTGAATATGCACGTTTATTAAAGAATTCAAAGAGCTGGTTTAGTCTGCTTGAAGAGGGTGCATATTTGCAAAAAGGCGATCGCAAGATTCAGGTCAGCAATTTCCATCAGGTTTGGCAACATATCTTGCAGGACTCACGTCGTGGCATGATGATCCAGCGCTATAAAGGTCTGGGCGAGATGAATGCGGAACAGTTATGGGAAACCACCATGGATCCAGACAACCGTAACATGCTGCAAGTGACAGTTACTGATGCGATTGAAGCGGATCGTATGTTCTCTTGCTTGATGGGCGATGACGTAGAACCACGTCGTGCTTTCATTGAAGAAAATGCCTTGAATGCAGATATTGATGCATAACCCTTCAGGATAAAATCAGATATAAAAAAGCGCCTTTCGAGGCGCTTTTTTTAGACCAATTTTTTTACTCATATCCTGTGAGCTAGGCAAAATAAAGTAATTTTGAACCGATTTTTAGATATGGAACGGGTTCATTTAGGTTTTAAAAAGCCAAGTTGAGTAAGCCAAATCGACTCTAAGAAAGGGTTTATGTATAGAGATTACCAACTCGGGAGAATACCTGAAATCTGGAGTGAATCTATCGTTATAAAAATGATCTGCATCAGAACTTCTAAAATAATTTTTGAATAGGAAAGTGAGGTAGAAAGACGTTCTTTATACGATGAGAAGTTTGCATGCAGTTCACGACACTAGGTGAAAACTGGATCAGTCAAAGTGGTATTTAAAGATGCGTGTAATAAAAACAGATCGAATACTTTAGGTGGATTCGACTAAAAAATAATAAATCGCCTATTCAGAAGATCCAATATCTCAAAAATAAATAAAAAGCTGCTAAAACTAAATTTTAAATTTTCAATAGCTTATAAGAAACTTGGTCTAATACGCTAAATAATACGTGAATAATATTGCTTCAAGCATCTAGAAAGCCTGATCAGAGATGTGGATAACTCTAAAGTTATCCATAATTTTTATGTGAATAAGATAGTATTTTTCCGCAAGCTTTAATCCACGTATTAATTCTTTATTTTAAATTCAAATTTGAAATCGATTATCTTGTGGATAAGTGTTTTTAAATTTAAAATAGCATTTTAAATTTAAAGCTAGATTTGGCGATATATTGCTAGTATGACCAGACTATTCCTTGGATTGGCTTTAAAATAGAAAATTATTATAAATTAAATACTTGTAAATATAGTGTAGTTTCTCTAATCATTACCGTGGAACATATTGTTAACTAAAAACTCAAGATGTAGCTAAACTACATAATTGATTTAATAATCAAGTGAACTTTCATTTTTATTTAAAATCATACTTTTATCGATTTTTGCTTAACTTTTTTATTTCTCATTTTTGAGTTATTTCTTGATTTCATTATTGAAAATCGGGCATTTCTTTTATTACTCGATAGAAAAGAGGGAGGGAGTCGCTGAAATGATATTGATTAGGAACAAGAAAAAGAGGATTGATAAAATGACGATGAAAAATAAAAAAGCGCCTGACGGCGCTTTTTTTTAATCATATTTATGGTGTTAGAATGACTTTACGACAGTCTTCTTCCTTTTTATCAAAAATACGGTAACCTTCCGCAGCATCTTCCAGTTTCATGCGATGGGTAATAATCAGATCTGGAGACAGATCTCCATTTTCAATATGTTCTAGCAACTGCGGCAAGTAATTATGCACATGGGTTTGTCCCATTTTAAAGGTCAAACCTTTGTCAAAGGCATCACCAAACAGGAAGCCATGAATTGGACCGGCATAAACTCCAGGTACACTCACCACACCGCCGCGACGGACCGCTGCAATACATTGTCTTAGCGCTGAACCACTCGAACCTTCTAATTTCAGGTTGGTCATTACGGTTTCCAGCATGCTACCTTTGGCTTCAAAACCGACCGCATCAATGACGGCATCGACTCCACGATAACCCGTGGTATTTTGAATGATAAATTCAGCGGCATCGACTTCATCAAAATTGACGGGAATTACCCCATAGGTTTGATGCGCGAAACGCAAACGGTAAGGGTGGTGATCGACCATAAATATCTGCTCGGCACCGAGCATCCGCGCGCAGGCAGCAGCCAGCAGACCGACCGGGCCAGCACCATAAATCGCCACACTGGAACCTCGACCGACTTGGGCATTATTCACTGCTTGCCACGCAGTTGGCAGAATATCGGTCAGGAATAATACTTTTTCATCAGGCAGGGAACCCGGCACCTTAAATGGTCCGACATTGCCTTTGGGGATCCGTACATATTCAGCCTGACCACCCGGTATACCACCATACAGATGGCTAAAGCCAAATAAAGCTGCCCCTGGTGGGATCTGTTTTTTGTTGAGAATTGCACCACGACCGGTATTGGTATTTTCACAGGCAGCCATGAGTTCATGTTCACAGAAAAAACAGTGACCGCATGCAATCACAAAGGGAATAATCACCCGGTCACCTTTTTTGACTTCGGTTACTTCTGGGCCGACTTCTTCTACAATTCCCATAAATTCATGGCCGAAAATATCACCGTCTTCAGTGGCCGGGATTTTTCCCCGGTATAAATGCAGATCTGAGCCACAGATGGCGGTGGCTGTCACCCGTAAAATAACGTCATCTGGTTCCTGAATCACTGGATCTGGAACGGATTCAACTCGTACATCCCGAGCACCATGATAGGTAAGAGCACGCATGCGGATTTCCTCTCTCTAGTTCAACATTAAACAGACTCGTAGCAAGGCTGCCAAAAATTAAAAAACACTTGTATTAGAGCCTTAGGATGAAACAGTGCGCTGTAAATTAATGTATGAAATAAGGCATCCAACTGTTTAAAAAATAAACTTATATAGGATTTACGTAATTTGTGACCTTATGTATCGAATGATTAGAAAAGAATCGAATTAAAGAAGCATCTAGACATAAATGAAAAAATACAGAGGTGAAAAGGTAAGAGAAAACATTAAAAATAGTGAATAAAAAAGAGATGAACAACGTTAGTCATTCATCTCTTATCTTGAATCTTAGTGGAAGAGTTTTAGAAAGACTGTTCCAGACTTTCCAGTTCCATCATCAGTTCCAGCATCTGTTCTTCGGCTGTTTCCAGTTTGGCTTTGAGCTCAGTTTGCTCATTCATCAGTTTCAGCAAATCATTTTTACGTGATGCTTCGTATAAAGCACTGTCACCCAGCAAGCTTTCAATTTCAGCCAGTCGTGGCTGCAGTTTGGCCATCTGTGCTTCGCATTTTTCAATATTCTTGCGAATTGGACGACTTAGTTCCCGCTGGCGAGCAGCTTCTTTACGTTGTGCTTCCTTGTCCAGTTTGGAAATGGTGGGTTTGACTTCAACTTGGGATTTCACCGGTTCTGCTGGCTTCTGTCCATTTTTGATCATTTCAATACGGGCCTGACGTAACCAGTCAGCATAGGCAGTAAGATCACCATCAAACTCACGGCATTGACCATTATGTACCAGTAGTAGTTCATCACAGACGCTGGCGATGAGCTGACGTTCATGCGAAACCAGAACCACCGCACCCTGAAAATCTTGTAAAGCCATAGTCAGTGCATGACGCATATCCAGGTCTAAATGGTTGGTCGGCTCATCCAGAATCAGTACATTCGGACGCTGCCAAACAATCAGCGCTAGGGCCAAACGTGCACGTTCACCACCCGAAAAACTTTCACTCGGCGTATCCATACGTTCGCCACTAAAACCGAAACTACCCAAGAAAGAACGCAGGCTGGCTTCACTGATTTTTTTATCGGCAATACGTGCCAGCTGTAACATCGGACTGGCATTACCATCCAGTGCATCCATCTGATGCTGGGCAAAATAACCAATATTCAGTAGCTCTGAATCTTTACGCAGGCCCTGAATCAGTTTCAGGTCACCGACCAGCGATTTAATCAGCGTGGATTTACCTGCACCATTCATCCCGAGTAACCCGATCCGGCTGTTGGGCGTGATCTGTAAATTTACATTGGTAACAATCAGCTTGTCGCCATAACCAATATCGGCATGTTCCAGTTGCAATAACGGCGAACTCATTTTGGTCGGTTCGCGGAAACTGAAAGTAAATGGTGTATCGACATGGGCAGCAGATAGTTCCTGCATACGTTCCAGCTGTTTGATCCGGCTCTGTGCCTGTTTGGCTTTGGTCGCTTGTGCTTTAAAACGGTCAATATATTTTTGCAGATGCGCGCGGGTTTCCAGCTGCTTTTCATACGCCTGTTGCTGCTGCGCCAGACGTTCACTACGGGTACGCTCGAAAGTCGAATAGTTACCAGTATATAAAATGAGTTCCTGATTTTCGATATGTAAAATATGGTCGGTAATCGCATCGAGGAAGTCCCGGTCATGCGAAATCAGCACCAAGGTGCCTTCATAGGCTTTCAGCCAGTCTTCTAACCAGAGAATCGCATCCAAGTCCAGATGGTTGGTCGGTTCATCGAGGAGCAGTAAGTCCGAGCGGCTCATTAAGGTACGCGCCAAGTTTAAACGCATACGCCAGCCACCGGAAAAACTTGAAACATCCAGTTGTGATTGATGTTCAAAGAAGCCCAGACCGGCCATCAGCTGTGAGGCTTTGGCAGGAGCAGAATAACCTGAAATTTCATCAAAACGGCCATATAAATGAGCCAGTTCTGCATCATCCAGTTGATCCGGCTGATCGAGTTTCTGCTGAATATCCCAGTATTCTTCATCGCCCGACAATACGAAATCAATCGCTTTCATATTCAGTGCTTTGATTTCCTGAGCCATATGCGCCACGGTCCATACCGCAGGTCGGGTCAGTGAACCGGTGTCCGATTCCATGCCGCCCAGCAAGGCTGAAAACAGGGTAGATTTTCCAGCACCATTGACACCGGTTAGGCCAATTTTCCATCCTGGGTGTAACTGCATCGACGCTTTTTGAAATAAAACACGTCCACCGCGACGTATAGATAACTGGTCTAACTGAATCATTGAGAAATCAAAGCTAAGAAATAAGATGCGCCTATTCTAAAGGAAAGCCCTGTGAAAATGAAAAATCTTACCGTTTTTGCTGAAATGAGTGTGCTTTTCACCTCTGTCAATTGATCTAGGGTGGACGCATAAGTTGAGTAAAAGCTCTATTTTATGCATGAACAGTGGTTTATAGTTCAGGCTGATGGAGCAAAAAATATCATAGAGTCAAATAAAAATGAAAAAGGGATGTTTAATTTTATCGGCACTGGGCATTTTGGTGTCGACTTCAACTCAAGCCAGAGTGAATGTCTGTGTTTTTGATTTACTGGGGAAATCTGGTGAGTCTTACAAACTGCTGGAGGAATGGGCGCTGGCAGCAAAAGGCTGGGGTGCCGAAATTCAGCTAAGCGCTTATCAGGATGAAGCCAAGGTCGATCAGGACGTCAAAGCCGGAAAATGTGATGCCTTCTATATGACCTCAATGCGTGCCCGGGCTTATAACAAATTTGCTGGATCGATTGATGCAATTGGCGGCGTGCCGAATAATGACATTGCCATGAAAGCCATCAGCTATGTACTGGATAAACGCAATAGCAAACGCCTGATCACCCAGATTGGCAAAGAAAAATTCGAAGTGGCGGGTATTGGTCAGATTGGCCCAGCCTATATTTTTGTTCGTGATCGTACTCTAAATAAACTGGAACAGGTCAAAGGCAAGAAATTTGCCGTGCTGCATTATGACTATGCGCAAAAAATCATGGTCGACCGGATTGAAGCAGTACCGGTCATGTCGGAAATTTCCAATTTTATTCGCAAGTTTAATCAGGGCGAAGTGGATATTGTCGCTGCACCGGCTTATGCATTTAAACCGCTGGAATTACAGAAAGGACTAGGCCGTCAAGGCGCAATGATTAATTTTCCGGTGATTAATGTCACTGCTGATCTGATTATTCGTCAGGAAAAGTTTCCGGCAAGCTTTGCCGCACAATCCCGAAACTGGTTTGTGAAACAGTTACCGCGCAGCTTTGCCATGGTCAAGCGCATGGAAGCTGAGATTCCAAGCAAATATATTCTGAATCTAAGCCGTGAAGATCGCGTGGCTTATCAAAAGATTCTGCGTGAGGGGCGGATCGATCTAACCCGGCAGGGGATTTATGATCAGGGCATGATGAATGTATTGAAACGCGCGCGTTGTACAGTTGAACGAACTAATTTTGAATGTTCGATTGGTGGCGAATAAATCTGAAATCATGTATATCTTTGTAACTATATCTGGGTAAATGTAATTATAAGAAAGCAGTTTTAAATATTAAGATATTGATATTTAAATATATATTTAAAAATAATCTATGCAAATAATTCTGATTTATCTTTATAGGCCAAAATGCCGGTTTTAAATGGAGTAAATGCTCTATTTTTTTTAATTAAACTTGCTTAATATTTGTCCCGTGTACGGACACTCAGCGAATAACAAGATTTCAAAGGATAACTACAATGAAAAAAACACTCTTATCATTGGCTGCATTCTCTGCATTTGGTTTTGCAAGTGCGGCGCATGCAGAAAAAGTCGATATCTGTGTGTTTGACTTACTGGGTAAATCCGGTGAGTCTTTCCAGATGGCGCAAGAATGGGCACTGGCTGCAAAAGGCTGGGGCGCAGAAATCAATCTGATTGCCCGTCAGGATGAAGCGGTTGCCGACAATGACTTCAAGGCCGGTAAATGTGATGGTGTGTTTATGACAGCCATGCGTGCCCGTCAATACAATAAATTTGCCGGTTCTATTGATGCACTGGGCGGTGCACCAAGTAATGCCATTGCCCAGCGTGCGATCAGTTTTGCTCTGGACAAACGTAATGCAGCGAAAATGGTCAGTAATATGGGCGGCAAAAAATACGAAATTGCCGGTATTTCACCGTTGGGTTCAGCATTTATTTTTGTTCGTGACAAGAATATCAATTCGATTGAAAAAGCCGCAGGGAAGAAATTCGCCGTACTCGGCTATGACGATGCCCAGAAAATCATGGTACAGCGCGTCGGTGCGCAGGCAGTGATCTCCGATGTTTCTAACTTTGTCGCCAAATTTAACAATGGTCAGGTGGATATGGTCGGTGCACCTGCTTATGCCTACAAGCCATTAGAAATCTATAAAGGTCTGGGTAATAACGGCGCAATGTTTAATTTCCCGGTACTGCATGTCACCTCTGATTTTGTGATTCGTCCGGAAAAATTCCCCGCAGGTTTTGGACAGAAATCGCGTGACTGGTTTATCAAAAACCTGCCAAAGAGCATGGGGATGATCAGCCGTCTGGAAGCGGGTATTCCGTCGAAATATAAAATGAATCTGAGCGCTGAAGATAAAACCAAGTATCAGAAAATGTTACGTGATGGCCGGATTGATATGACCAAACGCGGAATCTATGATGCCAGCATGATGTCGGTCTTAAAACGTGCACGCTGTTCTGTCGATAAAGCCAACTTTGAATGTTCAATTGCTGGCGAATAATCTGATTTTTAAAGAAAAAAGCTTAGATTGATCTAGGCTTTTTTTATGGCTGATCCAGGTCAGATCTGCCATTGTGCAGCGAATAAAATAGCTTAAGCTTGATTAACTATTAAATTCGCATGTTTTATATAAAAAACAATTACATGTGACTAAAACTGCAATAACAAAAACAAGCGATAAGGAAATGAGGATGATCCATAGAGGATGGAAAGCACTGGCATTGGCTACGGCGACACTGGCTGTTTCAGGTCTGGCGCAAGCTAAACAGGTGATTTGCGTATTTGATCTGGTTGGTAAAAACGGTGATGTCTATAGTGTGATGAAAGACTATCAGTTGGCGGCCAAAAATTGGGGTGCAGATGTCGAACTGCGGGTGAATACCAATGAAGCGGTGGTTGCAGAAGATTTTAAAGCTGGAAAATGTGACGGCATTAGTGTGACCGGGATGCGTGGCCGTCAGTTCAATAATTTTACCGGTTCACTCGATGCTATTGGCGCGATTCCAGATCTGAATCTGGCAGTTAAAGTCATGCAGGGCTTGGCCAGTCCCACCTTCGCCAAACATATGCTGCAAGGCAAATATGAAGTGGTCGGTGTCATTCCTGTGGGTGATGCTTTCCTGCTGGTGAACGACCGCAGTATTAATACCGTTGCTAAAGCCGCTGGTAAAAAAATTGCCGTACTTGATTATGATGAAGCACAAAAAATCATGGTTCAGCAGATCGGTGCACAAGCGGTGAGTGCCGATGTCACCAATTTTGGTGCCAAGTTTAACAATGGCCAGGTGGATATTATTGGTGCACCAGCAGCAGTATTTAAACCGCTGGAATTACATAAAGGTCTGGGTAGCAAAGGCGCGATTGTGAATTATCCGGTGTTGCAGGTCACAGGCAATATCATTATCCGTCCAGATAAATTTCCGGCAGGTTACGGACAAAAATCACGTGAATGGGTGAGAAGTCAGTTACCGCGTGCCTTTGGTATTTTGGGGAAAATGAAAGCGGACATTCCAGCAAAATACTGGATGGATATTCCTGCTGCAGACAAACCGGGTTACCAGAAAATGATGCGGGATTCCCGAATTGACCTGACCAAACGCGGTGTTTATGACAAACGTATGATGAAATTGTTATGGCAATTCCGCTGCAAACAGAACCCGAAAAACTTTGAATGTGCCTTACAGGATGAGAACTACAAATAATCCTGATAAAATTACTCTGATTTGACTTTTAATCTGTAGAGATTGACCATATATTGAGTGTGCTATACTTAAATATGGTCTTTTCTTTTTAAAGACATTCCATTCAACAGAGGAATCCGCCATGAATGCCCAAGCGCTTGTGCTCACCGACAATGCCGCAAATAAAGTACGCCAGTTGCGTGACAGTGAAGGTAACCAAGACTTAATGCTCCGTGTCTATGTGACCGGTGGCGGCTGTTCAGGTTTCTCTTATGGCTTTAATTTTGCAGAAAGCCAGAATGAAGATGATGCAGAATTTGCCAATGGCGATGTTAAAGTCCTGGTCGATTCATTGAGTTATCAATATCTGGTCGGTTCGGTGGTAGATTATTTAGAAGGTCTGGAAGGTTCACGTTTTGTGGTACAAAACCCGAATGCGACCACGACCTGTGGTTGTGGATCTTCATTCTCGATCTAAATCCATGCACAAAAAAAAGTCCTCTCAATGAGGACTTTTTTATATCTGGAAGAACGTTTAGCTATCCAGTTTTACCGCTTCAAGCAGGTCAAAGATCACGGTAGTGACATCCTGACTCAACTCGCGGTTATTGAAAATTTCATAGGCGCTAATGGTAATATCGGTATCGCTTGGCAACAGACGCTGTTCTTCTTCGATCAGGTCATTGATCGGTAATAAGGTCTGTTTGATTTCCAGATGCAGAATATCTTTATATTCCAGATTTTCATCGTCGAGTTCAATCAGTTGTTCATTGAAATAAGGCAGCAAAATCGAATGAAGATAGGGTTGGATGTCCTCGATATCAAAGATTTCGATATCACGGGTTTCATCAATCGTACTAATGTGGTCATTTACTTCAATTAAAATATGGTAGTAACTCACACGAATCTCCAAAGATGGCCTGAACAATGTAGCCAATCACAATAACATGAAATCAGAATAGAGTGTTTTTTATAATACTTATACACTTAAATTAATTAGGGAATTCAAGCTGATCACTTAACGGTTATAAAGCAAGGTCTTGTCTGCAGGTCGCAGCTGGAAGTGTTGCAGATTCTGTTTACCCAGCACCGGATACATCAGTGCTTCCGGGTCATTATGGTGATACAGGCCCAAGGCATGTCCGAGTTCATGTGCCAGAGTCAGGCGGAGATCATCTTCTGTATCAAACTGATAGACATGAATTTGATTACCCATAAACACGCCCTTATGAAATTCGCGGGCAGGGAAACGCTGTTGGGCTTGAATGATATTCTGCTGATGGTTTTGCAGACCATGTTGATGCATGGAAACATTCATATTAAAGGAATTTTGCTGTTCCTGCAGGTACTGAAGTTCCCGTTGAAAACTTTCCGATTTACGCTGTAAAGCCAAGACTTCATATTCAATCTGCTCACGCTCATAAGCAGATAAATTCGGCTGACGGCGTCGTTGCTGTAAGGCCTGAAATTCACTATTGATCTGATCTCTTTGCTGGATCAGGCGTTGCTGCTGACTTTCCAGATGCTGATGGGATGTTTCCAGGTTTTTGACCTGACGTTGATACTTGGCGTCATCTGCCAGCAACTGTTTTTCGACTTTCTTTAAGGCATCGTATTCTTGCTGACGTTGATCATAGATCAAGTGAATACTCAGCCTGGCATTTTCATCATAGACCATCAAATCATCACGATTTGTTCCCTGATGCCAGATTTCAATCGCTTCCTTGCTCAGTTGAATGACCTGATCTTTACTCAGTCCAAAACCTGAATCGACCTGATCAATCCGGAAACGTAAACGGGTATCGAAAGGATGCGTCAAATGATCAGCCAGCGAGTTATAGCGCAGTTGAGGATGGGTTTTGGCCTGCATATGCAGATAAGCAGACATGATCAATCCCACTACGAGCAGACAGAGCAGAAGACGCATATTTTTTATTTAAATGTCTATTTTTTAAAAATATAGCTTAATTTTAATGCCTTTCCCATGCTTATTTGCATCATCCTTCAGCTTTTGGATAAAGCCCTAATTCGGCCAAAGCCTGCTGCAAAATTTCAAGGCGGATCGCCGGATCCATACCATTTTGCATCTGCATATTCAGTGAAAATGACACGATCTCGGCTTGCGGTGTTTCAACCCAGCCGGTAAGCCAGCCGACTTGCGGTTCCACATCCATGCCCCACCCAGATTTGGCATATAGTCGATAAGCTTGTCGTTCCTGTAAAAGTAACATGGCTTTGACTTGTTGCTGGACTTGTGGATCAAAGGCAAGTTGCTCTCGGGCTAGAGCAGAGACAAATTGGACTTCCTGTTTTGGAGTTATTTTCAAAGGGCCTACCAACCAGAAGTTATCGACCTGTTGACCAATCTGCTGATTACCAAATTGGATGCGTTGTACTTCCTGCTGCATTAATTCCAGACCAATACGACGCGCCAGTTCCTGATAGACGGGTACAGCAGACGCTTGCATGGCTTGGCCGAGAGTCATGTCTTTTTCCCAGGCAGCAAAACTGCGTTTCTTGCCATCCCATTTAAAAATTTCATTGGTCGTGGCTTTGCCATGTTGCAGGCCAATCAGGGCATTGAGCATTTTAAAAGTAGAGGCGGGAACATATTCGGTACCTGCACGACTTAAATTATTACCATAGACCTGTATCTGTTGAACACGCTGAATCACTAAAACGCCAGCGCTTTGCGCCTGATCAAATAATTGGGCAATGGCTTGAGTCGATTGAATTGAAGTGATCTGAGAGGGGGAGGATGAAACGGGCAGACTACACGCCGTCAGTCCCAAGCAACTAAATAAAGGCAGCAAAATCAGAATTTTCATGGGTTCAGGGTATTTTAATGTTTGATTTAACTTAAACAGCTTTTCCTGAAAATACGATCAAATTTTGGTAATTTTTATTTTATTCCTTCAGGTCGAAACATAAAAAACCGCGCGAAAGCGCGGTTTTTTCAGTTAAAGCGACAAATTATTTCTTGTCATCTTTTACTTCAGTGAACTCAGCATCTACAACGCCGTCGTCCGCTTTTTGAGATTGACCTTCGCCGCCTTGGAATGCGTTTGGATCAAAACCTTGCGCACCGCCTTGGCCTTGCGCTGCTTCATATGCACGTTGTGTAATTGGCATGATGATGTTTTGTAGCGCTTCAGTTTTCGCTTTGATGTCTTCAACGTCATTTTCTTTAGTTGCAGCTTCAAGCTCAGAAACCGCAGTTTCGATTGCAGTTTTTTCGTCTGCAGTCACTTGCTCGCCAAGATCTTTCACTGCTTTTTGTGAAGAAGCAACTAAAGCATCCGCTTCGTTACGAGCTTTTGCAAGCTCTTCAAACTTACGGTCTTCTTCAGCATTCGCTTCAGCATCTTTGATCATTGCTTCGATTTCAGCATCAGACAAACCTGAGTTTGCTTTAATCTGGATCGATTGCTCTTTACCAGTGCTCTTGTCTTTCGCAGATACTTTCAAGATACCATCAGCGTTGATGTCGAAAGATACTTCAATTTGTGGCACACCACGTGGCGCAGGTGGAATGTCGCCTAACTGGAAGTTACCTAACAGTTTGTTTTGCTGCGCCATTTTACGTTCACCTTGATAAACTGAAATGTCTACAGCAGGCTGGTTGTCCGCAGCAGTTGAGAACACTTGAGATTTCTTCGCAGGAATCGTGGTGTTTTTCTCGATGATTGCAGTCAACACGCCACCCATGGTTTCAATACCAAGTGTCAACGGAGTTACGTCAAGTAAAAGTACGTCAGTTTTGTCACCTGAAAGTACCGCACCTTGAATCGCAGCACCCATTGCGACTGCTTCATCAGGGTTTACGTCTTTACGTGGCTCTTTACCGAAGAATTCTTGAACCTTCTGTTGAACCATTGGCATACGAGACTGACCGCCCACCAAGATTACGTCAGAGATGTCAGAAGTCGAAAGACCTGCATCTTTAAGCGCAATACGGCAAGGCTCAATCGTACGAGCAACCAGATCAGCAACTAAACCTTCTAATTTTGCACGTGTTACGTTGATCACTAAGTGTTTAGGACCAGTCGCATCAGCAGTGATATATGGAAGGTTGATTTCAGTTGCGTTTGAAGAAGAAAGCTCGATCTTCGCTTTCTCAGCAGCTTCTTTTAAACGCTGTAACGCCAGTGGATCTTGCTTCAAGTTAAAGTTTTGTTCTTTCTTGAACTCTTCAACCAGGAACTCGATTAACGCGTTATCGAAGTCTTCACCACCTAGGAATGTATCACCGTTAGTCGACAATACTTCGATTTGCTGGTCGCCATCAAGGTCAGCAATTTCAATGATTGAAACGTCGAAAGTACCACCACCCAAGTCATAAACCGCGATTTTACGATCGCCTTCTTTCTTGTCCATACCAAACGCAAGTGCCGCAGCGGTTGGTTCGTTGATGATACGTTTAACTTCTAAACCTGCAATTTTACCTGCATCTTTAGTTGCTTGACGTTGTGCATCGTTGAAGTAAGCAGGAACAGTAATAACAGCTTCAGTTACGGTTTCGCCCAGGTAATCTTCAGCAGTTTTCTTCATCTTTTTCAAGATTTCAGCAGAAACCTGTTGCGGCGCCAATTTTTTGTCGTTGACATCAACCCAAGCATCACCGTTGTCAGCTTTGATGATTTTGTAAGGAACCAGACCGATATCTTTTTGTACCGCTTGGTCTTCATAACGACGACCGATCAAACGTTTGATCGCGAACAATGTATTTTTCGGATTCGTTACTGCTTGACGCTTTGCAGATTGACCTACCAGAATTTCGCCATCTTTATAGGCAATAATAGATGGAGTGGTACGCGCGCCTTCAGCGTTTTCGATTACTTTAACTTTGTCGCCTTCAAGTACTGCAACACATGAGTTTGTAGTACCTAAGTCAATACCAATGATTTTAGCCATTTGGATGTTTCCTCTAAAATTTTTTTGTGATTTACACTTGTTATCCGATATGAGAGCCGTTCGATTTTTTTCAAGTAAAATTTTTGAAAAATTTCACAAACTCCCGAATTTATTTGGCTTAAGCGCCGACCATCACCATGGCAGGACGCAATAAGCGACTGTTAAGCGTGTAGCCTTTTTGCAAAACAGTCCCAATTTCATTTGCTTTGGCATTTGGATCAATCCCGACTGCCTGATGCAGGTCAGCATTGAAACCGTTGTTGGTATCCACTGCCACAACCCCAAATTTCTCCAAGGTATGCAATAAAGATTTAAGGGTCAGTTCAACACCTTCACGCAATGGTGTTTGCTCTTCACCTGCAGCCACAATGGCACGTTCCAGATTGTCGACTGTTTCTAGAAGCTCTTTAGAGAACTTTTCCAGAACTGTATCTTTATGCTTTTCAGATTCACGCTGAATACGTTCAACACTCTTTTGTGCTTCATAAACTGCATTGGCGGTACGGGCTTTTTCTAACTTTAAATCACCTTCAAGCTGCGCAATCTGCTCTTGTAAAGACTCAACGGAAACTTCAGCCTGCTCGGTTTCAGCTTGAGTTTGCGCTGTATCTTGTTCCGCTTGCTCTTGCTCAAGTTGTTGAGCTTGCTCGTTTTGCTCAGTCGCCATTGATTTACTCCGTTTAAATGGGTTCTTAAACATGTACAGTCCTTAGGCCTCAGTGTTCACTGTGTTTATGCTGAACTGCCATGGTTGTGAAGTTCTTGATTACCTAAAGAAATCGGGGCAGGGTGTAAAAATTCAAGCGTCGACCCAGATTAAATTTAAGATTTATACAAAATACTGAATCCAGCGGATAGCAGAACAAGCTATTCAGAACACAACAGCAGGATAGGATGAGAATAAAATACACGGACATCAGCAGCGATGAATCCGAATTTTGAACTGAATAGATTTAATTCGCGACTAAATCTAATAATTAAGTATTTGAAAATAAATATAAAAAATTAATAATCGTATTTTTGAATCAAATTAATAATTTTAATCCGTTTTAAGTATTGGTAAAAAAATTGCATCATACTTCTATTAACAGCGACCTTGTTCAGAGGAGAGAGCCGAACCGGGTTGCTGTTGCCCTATTTTAGAGTTGCTTTTTTCAAGCTGAGTATCCCCAAAACTCAGCTTTTTTTTGCCTGTTTATTTATTAGACATAAAAACGATTAATATCTAAGCAATAAAGTCTTTCACAATAGATGAACTTTTGATTAATATTTATTCCAGATTCTATCGCTGTAGTTTCTTCTTATTTTGAAATGTGTTTTCGTGGCTTATCCTGTTCTCTAGATAAGCCTTTTTTTGTCCAGAATTTACCTTTTTTGAATTTGTTGGAATCAGTCGTCTCTATTTTAGCGTTCTGTAAGATAAAACTTACAGCTTGGATAGTGAATGTCCGCTTCATGAGCGCAAGTTGATTCGATAGGATAATTTGTGTAAAGAACAGGATGTTCTGGTTGAATTGCTGAGAAGCATAAGCGAAGTGGAAGTTCGTTTAACATAACCCTCTGCAAAGGCCCTAAAGAAATTTTCTTTAGGGCCTTTGTCTATCTGGCAGCTACCTTTTTCATTAAAAAAGCCCAGTCTGGGCTTTTAATAGAGAGGGTGATTCAAGTCTTAGTCACGACGATCCCGTGAACGTTGTTCCTGATGGCGTCGGTTGTCATTCCAGCGTTGATTAGAACGATTTTGCTGGACTTTTTTACTGCGCTGATCTGTTGCACGTTTACGCTCCAGATCCTGACGACGCTTGCGTTCTGCTTCTGCCTGTTTTTGCCGTTGCGTCATGATATTTTTACGTTGCTGTTCATGGCGCTGCCGTTCCAGTTGGCTTTTACGTCGATCCAGCTCTAACTGTCTTTTACGATCCTGCTCCCAATTGCGACGTTGTAATTCCTGTTTACGTCGATCGAGTTCAATACGTTTGTGTTGCTGTTCATATTCCCAGCGTTGCCGCTCATAGCGACGATCTTGTTCATAACGCCGGTCCAGTTCATAGCGACGGTCATAACGCTGATCATAGCGGCCATCATAATAGCCACCATCTTCAGGAAATGCGACGCAGCCTACAGCTAAAAATGCAGTCGCCAAAGACAAAGCTATAATTTTACTAGCCATAGGCATCCTCCAGATTTGTAATAAAAAATATACTTAAGCTCGCAAAAGTACGTCAAAAATAACCTTTAAACGTTCAATGACATCTTTTATAAATGAGGGTAATGTATCGAGTAGAAGCTATATGTACATTGATATTAAGACTTATATAAGAATATGGTCACTGAAACGCTAATCGTGTAGAAACTATGAAGAATTAAGAGAATAAGGACTAAAAATAATGACTGTGAATCCTCCGGTTCTGAAAAGTGTGATGGAAAAGGGACAAGGGACGGCAGCGCGTATGCTGGACCGCTTACCTGGCATTGCACAGGAAGCATTAGTTAAGGCTCTGGATTATCCTCATGTTTATCCTGATTTAGATCCATTGGTTAAATGCCTGATGGCCATCCAGATAAAACAGGGGCATAGCAGTTTTATCAGTGAGGATCTGGCTCATTCGCGCACATTGTTTGATGCACGCATGAAAGCGATCGCGGCTAAACCAACTACTGTCAAAGTCATCGAAGAGCTGCGCCTGCCTTTGCAAAGTGGCAGCATCTTTGCCCGGCATTATCATCCAGCTCCACAAAAGAAGTTGCCGATGGTGATTTTTTATCATGGCGGTGCATTTATGGTGGGCGGTCTGGACAGCCATGATGAATTCTGTCGCTTGCTGGCAGTACATGCCAAAGTGCAGGTGCTAAGCGTGGCTTATCCGCTGACGCCAGAATTTAGCCCCTTGCAGATGGTACAGGTTTGTGAAGATGCCTTGGCTTGGGCACATCAGCATAGTAAGCAACTAAAAATCTATAAAAATCGTATTGCCGTAGCAGGGGACAGTGCGGGCGGAAATCTGGCTACTGTGGTGGCACAGCGCAGTGCAGGTAAATCTTATGCCGCACGAGCACAGCTTTTGCTTTATCCGGCGGTCGACTTTAAAAGTCGCCATCCTTCTTTTTATGCCTATAAAGATGGACTGGTACTTTCGGAACAGGATATTGATCTGGTGACCTTAATGTATGCCCAAACCCATCAGATTGAACTGGATGATCCGCTGATTTCACCCACCTATGGTGAATTGCAAAACTTGCCGCCAAGTTATGTGATTACTGCACGTCATGATGTCCTGCATGATGAAGGTTCAATCTATGCACATAAACTACGTCAGAAGGGCGTGAGTGTTCATTATCATGAATATACCGATCAGGCACATGGTTTTATTAACCTGACGCCGATCTCCCGCCGTGCCAAAAAATATGTGATTGAGATCAGCAAAAACTTCCGCAAATTCTGGGACAAAAATAGTTAAATCCAAGGCGCGAGCGCAAAAGGTGTTTCTCATGAAACACCTTTTTTTATAGCTAAGTTTTTATCAGTTCTTATACTTTGCTGCTGATCTGGGCTTCAGGAAAGATCAGATTGAATTTGGGGACATAAAAGCTTTGCAGCAATTTGGCTTTGGAAAAGTCTGGAAATATATTCTCGGCATCTTGCCATTCTACTTGCGAGAGTTTGGAGAGGTGACCGCGGAACTGTGGACTAAACTGAAAACGCTGGCCTTTCCAGGCTTGCTGAATCTTCAGCATAGATGCTGGAATATGATGACTATTAATGTAGAACTGGCGCGCGGATTTGGTTTTCTTCAATCGAATCGCCATATGCTGATTCTGGTGCTGAATCTGACACAGTACTTCCTGATCCTTTTCCTGCCATTCAAACTGTGCATGTTCTTTGGGAATGCCCCATAAATGCTGACCGTGTACCACAGACTCATGGGTAGACACATAAATTTTAGGAATCGAGCTGAGGCGCCGTTTACTAATTAAAGGATGATCCAGAATCAGTAACTCATCATAAGGGCCAATCGGCGAAGCGTGATAACGCACCAACAAGACTTGGACCATACGACCCAGCGGAGATGGTGCAATACGGAACTGTTTCGCTTGCTCAATAAAGCCTGGGGTCAGCCAATAATTCAGAATAAAACCCTCACCCTGCAAATGCCAAGGGGGAAACTGGTGGATATTTTGCTCCTGTAATAATGCATGCTTCATTCTTATTCTCTTGTCTTTAGTCGGCAGGTCACTGCATTATGAGTTATAAAAGATTAATATATAGTCATTCACAACCATTACTTCTAAGTAGATGAGTTAATAAATGTTAAAGAAATCATTATGTGTCATCGCACTTGCTGCGGTCAGTCTACCAAGCTTTGCTGCCAATACGATTATTGAGATGAAGACTTCATCGGGAAATATTGAAATTGAACTCTTCAATGACAAAGCCTCAATCTCGGTAAAGAACTTCGAAAGTTATGTAAAGAGCAACTTCTATAAGGACACGATTTTTCACCGCGTCATTCCAGGCTTTATGGTGCAGGGCGGTGGCTTTGATGTGAACATGCAGGAAAAAGCCAATACCAAAGCACCCATTAAAAACGAATCGTCGAATGGTCTGCAAAATAAACGCGGTACTTTAGCCATGGCGCGTACCAATCAGCCGGATTCTGCCCGAGCACAATTCTTTGTGAACCTGGTCGATAATGATTTCCTGGATCGTTCTGCTAGAAATGCCGGCTATGCGGTATTTGGTAAGGTCACTAAAGGTATGGATATCGTCGATCAGATTGCCAAAGTACCGACCCGAAACTATGGAATGCATCAAAATGTGCCGGTGAACCCTGTAAAAATCACCAGTGTGACGATTAAAGCACCAGTCGTGAAAAACTAGGCATAGAATAAAGCAGAAATATTTAATTTATATTTCTGTTTTAAAAATATGTACTTATGTAATGAATTGTATGGAATTGAACCAATTTGGTGCATAAAAATAAAACACTCGTGATTCCTGTGCGTTAAAAGCGCTTGCACGTGTAAGAAATTGCCCTATAATGAGCTCATACCGACGAGATAGACGGAAACGAACGAAGCAGAATGGCGGAGTTGTTGAGTTTATCGAAGTCCAGCTTCTGGCACTGACGAGGTGTTAGAAAGATCATTAAGAGATTATGA